>CAWJJB010000001.1:0-4109 GCA_963843115.1 uncultured Gemmatimonadales bacterium
AGCCGCCATTTTGGCAGGACTATGGCAGGGCGCAGGGGCAGATGATCCTCGAGTGATCGGGAGAGATGGGGGCGTGATGATCGCTCCCCATCTTGTCGCGGTTCTCTTCTCACTCCCGCCCAGCGAGCCCTACATGTCCAGTGAAGGAATCACGGTCTGGCGCCGGCTCACGTCCATGGCGCTCATTGCCGCTGCCGTACTTGTCGTGGTGGCCTGGAACGGCGATTCCAGCCCGGCGCAGGCATCTCCCCGACAAGCAAAGCGACACCAGGGTGGCGACTGCCCGCTCACGGTTCCCCAGCAGGTCAACTCGATCAAGGCGTTCCAGAAGATGATCCCGGTGTTCAGGAGCGCCCGGTGCAGCAACTGCCACGGAGGGATCGCAGACCCACTGGGCAACCTGGGCGCGGTGAGCCATATGGGCGTGGTCGAGATCAAGGCGGCGGACGGCCCCAAGGTCTGCGAAGAGTGTCACATGGAGCAATGGCATGTCGCACCGATGTCGGCCTGGGCGCCGCAGTCCGATCTCGAGCTCTGCCGGTTCATGAAGGAGGGAG
Organism: uncultured Gemmatimonadales bacterium; assembly: GCA_963843115.1. Lineage (GTDB taxonomy): Bacteria > Gemmatimonadota > Gemmatimonadetes > Gemmatimonadales > GWC2-71-9 > JAGGAG01. The sequence goes on from CAWJJB010000001.1 coordinate 558, forward strand.
GCACTGGCGCGGAGTTCATTGACCACATCCTGCGCGACAACGGTGGTCCGCAGTTCATTGCCGCGGCCTTCCGGGGCATGCGCGGACTGACCGAGGGCGGAGAGTCGATTGTGGAGGACGACCTGGGCAAGCTTTCGCCGGCGCCGCCGCCGGGCACCCACGCACAACTGGTGCAGCAAGCCAGGGAGTGGGTGAAGGCACAGGGCGGTTCATTCGTGGGAGACAACAACTGTGGTTGTTCCCTGGACAGGCTCTCGGTCGAATACGTCTCGACGATGACTGTCGCAGAGAAGGGCGTGACGAAGGCGAGCAGCCACATCATGGGGGTCGGTCACGCCGTGCTCACGCTCGGCCCCGATCAGGGCGAGCCGGACTATTTCGCGACCACCGGACCCGACGGGGCGACTTCCTCGATCAAGTGGACGGACGTCCGGATCGACCGGGGAAACGGCTGTGTCGTGACTGTCCAGAGCAGCCCGCAGTCGGAGGTGATGATCTGGCTGGGGATTGGCGCTAGTCCGGACCTGAAGCTGACGTTCCAGTTTGTCCCGAGTGCCGACGTGCATTCGGTGCAGACGAAGTGCCGCAACCCGGCGACGGGCAAGATGATGACGGGTATGCCCGGGGAGAAGGAGGCCGGCCTCTTCACCGAGGCATGGATCGCGTTGCACAGCAAGACGGTCGGGGCAGGCGGCCCATCGATGCCGAACCTGACGGCGATGGACCCGGCGAAGATGATGGCGATGGCGGAGCAGATGCGGGGCTCGCCAGGCAATGCGGCGGACGGGGCCCAAATGCAGCAGATGATGAAACAGGTGCTGCCGAACGCCGACGCCATGCTGGCGGAGGCCCGGAACAACTTCACCTTCACGGTGCCCGGCGAGTGGTGCAGGGCGGACTCGACCGCGCTGGCCATCTGTGAGATCGAGCGCACCGTGACGGTGCCGGCCGGTGTCGGAACGTCGATGACGATCACCGAACAGACCCAGTTCACGTTCTCCCGCTGAGGGTGAGAAGCGCGCCTCTGACCTGACGGATGGTGGCGTTGTCGATGGCGACAGCGAATCAATCCGGGCGTGGCGTCGACGTGTGGTGCGTGCCAATGGTTAGGGGTGGCTTGATGGGTACCGGCAGATTGGCGAATGGCCTCTTGCGCCTTTCCTCCAGCCGAGCCGACCTTATGTCCATGGCCTTGCCGCTCTACTACACCGCGGAGATGGTGCGGGCGCTTCCCAACGACGGGAAGCGCTACGAGACGGTGCATGGGGAGTTGCTCGTGACCCCGGCGCCGCGTGGGTTGCACCAGGAGGTGGTCTTCCGGATCGCCAAGCTCCTCGATAACTATGCCGCGCCGCTTGGGCGGGGGCACGTGATGCTGGCGCCGGCCGATATCTCCTGGAGTGACGATACCCTGGTCCAGCCGGACGTCTTTGTCGTGTCGCTGGACGAGGCGCGGACCCTGGACTGGTCCTTCATGAAATCACTCCACCTTGCGGTGGAGGTGCTCAGCCCATCGAGTACCCGGGCCGACCGGTTCACCAAGCGCCGCCTCTACCAGGAGGTCGGGGTGCCGCTCTACTGGGTGGTGGATGCCGACGAGCAGTTCGTGGAGGTGTGGACGCCGGAGAGCACCTTTCCGCAGTTCGAGCGGGAGGTTCTAACGTGGCACCCGGCCGACGCGCGGGAGCCGCTACGCATCTCCCTCCCCGAATTGTTCAAGCCGCTCTAGCTCCCTGCGAGGGCTTCAGCCTTCCGGCGAATAGCCGGCAACAGCAGCCAGCGAATCGAGTAGATCCCGACCCGTGCCCATCGCCAATACGCGAGGAATCGTTTCCGCGCGGCGGCATCGGTGGCGGCGACGCGGGTTTCGGAACTGAGCTCGGTGAGGCCCTTGCCGAGTGATCGGGTCTCGAGGGTCCACGCGATCTTCACCAGGTCGGGTTCGGCGAAAGCGGAGAACTGGTCCGTCGGAACCGCCCTGAACTTCACGTCGGCCAGCCATGGCTGGCAGACTGCGCCTCCCACGAACAGCTCACCCGGTCGCTCCACCAGGCAGCCCCATCCCAGGCCAAGCAGTTCCTCGACCATCCCGCGGGGTACCCGGACGCCGGTGCGCGATCCCATGATCCGTTCACGCATCTGGAAGATGGTGCGCACCGACCAGATCGACTGCATGTCGAAGGTGCATGCGGCGTCGTAGACCAGTGCGGCGGGCGCGCGCACGGTGACGGCGAAGCGTTCCCGGGCGACCGGAACGGGGATGAAGGGGTCGAGTGGGCTGGAGCTCAGTTCGGTTTCGCCGCCTCCAAGACAGCGAGCCGTCTTTCCGCCTGCGGTCGACCGGCTGACGTCACGGGTGCGACCGCAAGGAAATGCCGGTAGAGACGCATCGCTTCGGCGTGGTCACCACTCGCCTCGAGCACCTGGGCGGTGAGGAGTTGTACGGGTGCGGCATATGGTTCGAGGGCGGCAGCGCGCGCAAGAAGCGGTGCCGCATCCGCATAGCGCGGGACGGCGGCATAGGCATAGCCGGCCGTGAGGAGCGCCGCGAAGTCGGCGTCGTTCACGGCGACGGCACGTTCGAGTTCGCTGAGGGCGAGCGTGGTGTCCCCTCGCTGCAGGGCCAGCAACCCGAGCCGCATGTTGGCGGCGCTGTAGGAAAGATCCTCGACGGCGGCCGCCTGGTAGTTCTCCCGCGCCGAGACGAAGTCACCGCTCGACTCATCGATGAATCCGAGGGTGTAGAGGAGCGGTGCCTTCGATGCGTAGTACACGGTGACCGTGGAGTCGGACGGCTGCGCCACCTCAATGGCCTTCCTGAGGAGGGCACGGGCACTGTCGTACTGCTGCATGAGGGCGAACACGCGGCCACGTTCCGCCCACAGCGAGGTGCGCTCTGGCGCCTTTCGAAGCGCCATGGCCCAGAGGCGCGCAGTCGACGGGAAGTCACCCCGCCCGTACGCGAGCCATCCAGCGAGGTACGGGCTTTCGCTGTCGAGGCTCTGCCGCACCCAGTAACGCAACTCGGCCTGGTTCGGCTCCCCGCCCTCGACCCGGATGGTGCGCGCCGCCATCGCCATCACGGCCCGGGCGACAAGTTCATCCTCCAGCTGGCGATGCAGCAGGGGGTCGAGGCGCAGCGCGCGCCCGAGCAGCGAATCGGCGGCGCGGACGCGTTCCTGCTCCCGAGACGATGGCGTGTACTGGTAGTAGTCGAGGATGCGTTCCTCGAGCTGGGCGAGGATGGCGCAGCGCTCACCATACAACGCGATCGTCGACATCGGGTCGACCCGCCCGGCCCAGTGAAACGCCTCGGCGGCCCGCGCCGGATCCTTCCACAGCACCCGCTTGCCGTACTCCAGATACCCGTCAACGACGTTCGTGTCGGAGAGGGTCGTCAGGTCGCTCCTGGCATGCGTGGCAGGGGGGCGCGGTGCCTGTGCGTGCACGGCGGGCACGCCGAAAAAGAGCAGCAGGATCCAGGCACGGTGCAGCATGCGGGGACAAGGCAGGGCCGGAGAGAGACGCCAGATGCGCATGGTGCCGGCCTAT
>CAWJJB010000002.1:0-40073 GCA_963843115.1 uncultured Gemmatimonadales bacterium
GCGCAATTGTCGATCAGGGTGCGGCGCTGCCGCCCACTGAGTCCGGCTTCCAGTCACGGCTGGTACTTCGGGCACTCGGGTCGGTGGACGAGCCGGTCACGGCCTTCGCATGACGCCCGCTCCCGAGGCAGAGGTACGCCAGACAGTCATCGACTGGCTGGATGACAACTATCATTTCGGCGATGCCGAAAAAGTCATTGGCGATGATGATCGCAGCTTCCTGGAGAACGGGATCCTCGACTCCCTTGGCTTCGTTCGGCTGACTGTCTTCCTTGAGGACACGTTCAGGGTCAAGATCGACCGGAAGGTTCTCACACCGCAAAACTTCGACAGTCTCCGGCGTATCATGACCTATGTTGCGGGGAGTCCGGGCTTCACGTCGCGAGCATGAACCCGCCCGACGTCGTTTTTTTACCATCGCCGGAGGATGTCGCCCGATCGCAAATGACGGCATTTGCCCGCCAGGCAGCCGTCCGCGCCGGAACACCGGTACTCGCGGCGTCCTACTCGGCCCTCCATCAATATTCCACCCGACAGTTTCGGGACTTCTGGCGCCTCTTCGTCGAATGGTCCTCCGTCCTTGTCGAAGGCGCGCTTGACCCGGTGTGCCGGGGCGATGCCATCGAGACAGCGGAGTTCCTTCCGAATGCACGCCTGAGCTACGCCGAGAACCTGCTGCGCAACCGGGGTGCGCACGACAGGGAGATCGCGTTGACTGCGCGCGACGAGACCGGAGCGGTGCGGCACTTCTCCATGGCCGAGCTGCGCTCACGGGTGCTCCGCCTCGCCTCAGCCCTTCGCGCCGCCGGCGTCGTGGAAGGCGACCATTTGGTTGCCATTGCCCGGAATGGTGCGGAGGCGGTGACCGCATGTCTTGCCACAGCCTCGATCGGCGCGACCTGGTCGTCGGTATCGCCTGACCTCGGAGCCGACGCAATCGCCAACCGGTTTGCCCAGTTGAACCCAGTCGGACTCTTTACGTCTACCGGGACTTCCGTGCACGGCGTCGCGAAACGCCTGGACGAGATGGCAGCGATGCTCCTCGACAGCCTTCCAACTGTGGGTTTTGTCATGACGCTCGAGGATGGCAGCATGCCTTCCGTCGAGAGCAGGCGCCGGACCACCTCGCTCGAGGCGGCCATCGCGACGCACCCGCCATTGATCCACGACGGGGAGGCATGGCCACGATTCCAGTTCAATCACCCATTGTTCGTGCTGTTCTCGTCGGGTACGACCGGACTGCCAAAGTGCATTGTCCATGGTGCGGGTGGGACCCTGATCGAGCACCTGAAGGAGCACCGGCTTCACACCGACCTCGGTCCACGCGATACCATGTATTTCCACACCTCGTGTGGCTGGATGATGTGGAACTGGCAGCTTTCGGCGCTCGCCAGCGGCGCCCGCATCGTCGTGTACGAGGGCTCGGTTTCGTTTCCAAAGCAGGACTCCCTTCTTCAGTTGCTCGCGGACGAGCGGGTTACCGTTTTCGGGACAAGCCCATCGTACCTGCAGTTCTGCCGGGATGCCGGCCTCATGCCAGCACAATCGGCAGACCTGTCCGCCCTGAGGGTCATCCAATCAACAGGGTCGGTACTCTACGATTGGATGTACGATTGGGCCATCAAAGCAGTTGCTCCCGTGCCGCTACAATCCATTTCGGGCGGGACTGATATCATCGGGTGCTTCGTGCAGGGCAATCCGAACCTGCCCGTGCGACGCGGCGAGAGCCAGTGCGTCGGGCTCGGCCTCGACGTGCGGGTCATGACGGCGGGCGGCCTCATGCGGGAAGGCAATGGTGAGCTGGTGTGCTGCTCGCCCTTTCCGTCACGGCCGGTGCGGTTTGTTGGCGACCCGGATGGGAGTCGCTTCCACGATGCCTACTTTTCCCAGCATGATGGGCTCTGGACGCATGGGGATTACGTCAGCCTGCACTCGGAAGGCGCGAGAATTCTTGGACGGTCGGACGGAACCCTGAACGTCCGAGGGATCCGGATCGGACCGGCCGAAATCTACCAGATCGTACTTGGGTTTGGTGAAGTCGCGCAGGCAATGGCTCTGGAGCAGGAATCACCGGGAGATGTCGGGGGCACGCGCCTTGTGCTGCTGCTGGTGCTCTCTGCCGATGTCGTTCTCGACCGCTCCCTTACGCTCAGGATCAAGAAGGCTCTCTCGGTGCAAGCTTCGAGCAATCACGTACCGTCGGTCATTGCCCAGGTGGCGGAGCTTCCCATGACCTTCAGCGGGAAACAGTCGGAGCGTGCTGCGCGAGACGCCATCAATGGGCGCCAAGCCGCGAACCGGTCTGCACTCCGGAATCCGAAGTCGCTCGATGCCCTGGCAGGCCATCCGGCCCTCCAAGTGGCACCTGCCACAGACCCGCGCAGCTAGTTCCCTCCCGCCATTTCTGGCGAGCTCCAGCGGCAATCATACAATTCGCTCCGATACAGCCTGAAGTCGAATCGCGGGCGCTCGACAGACGCTGCCAGCGTACAGCGACGGCTCAGCCAGTCGCCGAGCCCGCCCGTGGGATCCTGGCCGATCCGGTTTCGCTGACGCCAGACAATGGCCCAGACGCTGCCACGCCCTTTCAGCAGCGAGTCCATTGCCGCCGGCGGCCTGAACTGGGTGACTTTCAATGTTGGTGCGTAATATTCCGCAATCACGCCGGGATAGGTGACGAGTAGCCGTCGCGGGGCCTCTTCTTCTATGCGCGCATAAAGTGGACGATTGTCCCAACGAGTGCCGTCGGACAGGTGCGAGAGCAACTGCGGGCCCATGCTCGCCACGAGGAGCGCAAGCGCCAACCATGCCGCCGGCACACGCCGCGAAGAAACTGGCGGCGTTACAGCCGCAGCGGCAGCGGCGAAGATCAGGGGAAGAAACACGCCGATGTAATGTGACCACAACTCCGTGAAGAACGCGCCTGCCAGGTAGAGCCCCGCCCCAACACCGAGCGCGATAAGGACAGAGAGACCGGCAGCACGCCGACGACCCCGCATGGACAGCACGCACCCGGCACCAGCGGCAACGAGGAGGACCGGGCCCACGAACTCGATCCAGGTAGGAACAAGTCGAAGCACCTGCCGGGCGGTGGGTGGCGGGCCATTGTAAATGCCGCTCGCCTGGTCGATGAGCATGAGCACGGCGCTCCAACCACCGGCGATCGCAATGAACGGCAGGATCAGGAAGAGCCAGGCGCGGCGAGTCGGCAGGCGCAGTCCGATGCGCCCGTCGGGGTTCACGATAACGAGGGCGAGGCCGAGGCCGGCGATGGGGAAGGCAAAGGTTGGATGTGTCAGAGTTCCGAGCACCAGCGGCACCAGGGCGACGAGGTATGCTCGGCGCTCGTCCGCCCGAAAGGCACGCCACAGCGTCAAGGCCGACCAGGCGACCAGCGCATACGTAAGCGACCAGTATCGCGCGAACGCCGACAGGTAGATGTATAGCGGCGAGATCGCCGCCAGCAGCGCGGCCACCGGGCCAGAACCCGGGCCGAACCATTCCTCCGCCAATAGCCACGTGAGATAGATGCCCCAGAGACTCACGGCGATAGCGATGCCGCGCCACACCTCGGGAGTGTGCGGAAACCACAACATCACCGGATTCATGAGCAGCATGTAGAGTGGGCGGGCCAGGACTCCCTGACTGAATCGCCCCGAAAACCAGAGCCCCACCGATTCGTAGTACGACGCCATCTCGTCTTCGAAGAGCGGGAACGCACTGATTCCCCGGAGCCGCAGCACGAGCGCAAGCACCATGATCCCCAACAGGATCACGTTGCGCTTTGGGACCCCGCCGGTGCTCATCCGGCTAGAACTGTCGATAAATGAAGGCACCGGCATTCACTGGAGAGAATAGGCTCAGGAAAACGACGAGGAGCGCGTAAGCCATGCCGCGCACTGGTCCCGGAAGACGATGAAACCGTTCCTCGATCCGGCGACCAGCGGCAAACGCCGGCGCATGAAGGGCAAGGAACATCGCGGCGGCACACAAGACCTTGAAGCGTTCATTGAACGTCGACACATCGGGAAAGGCCGAGCCGGCCGAGTGGACCAGGCCGGCCGCGAACCCACCGGCGGCACTGAGCGACGGCGAGCGAAAGAGGATCAGCGTGAGCACAAAAAACAGCTGGGTGATGAACCAGGCCGCGGACCGGTACCCCGCTCCGGCCCGAACCGCCACCCACTTCCGATCTCTCCTGCACAAGCTGCGGTAGTATTCGTCCCATTCGCGGTTGACCATCAACCCCACACCATGCACCGCGCCCCACACCACGAAGGTGAGTGCGGCGCCGTGCCACAGGCCCGATGCCAGGAACACAAGCAGCAGGGCCAGGGTGTACTTTCCCCGCCAGAAGCCGGTCCCAGTCGTGAGCGGTGTGTAGATGTAGTCGAACAGCCAGTTGGTGAGCGTGATGTGCCAGCGCCGCCAGAACTCGAGAATCGATGTGCTGAGATATGGCAGCCGGAAGTTGTCGGGAAGCGTGACCCCAAACAGCTTCGCGCTACCGATCGCCAGCAGGCTGTAGCCCGCAAAGTCGCAGAATACCTGGATCGCGTACGCCGCCAGCCCCGCCCAGTGCCCCGCAACCGAGAATTGCTCCGGTGCCAAAAAGACGGGTGTGGCGAGCGCCTGTGACATGGTCTCGGCGATGAACCCTTTCTGGATCCATCCGAGCAGCATTGCCAGGCAGCCCGCTGCTACTGCATCAGGCCGGAGCAGCCGGGGCACAGCCAGCTGCGGCATCAACTCGCGGGACCGGGAGATGGGGCCGGCAGTGAGCTGCGGGAAGAAGGCGGTGAAGAGCGCGAATGTGAGCAGTGACCGGCATGCCGGCTGGCGCCCGTAATAGACGTCGACGACGTATCCGATCTTCTGCAGGGTGAAGAACGAGATCCCCAGCGGCAGCAAGACCCGCAGCACGGGGAGGGGCGTGCCCAACCCAAGGGGAATCAGCAGGCTGTTCAGTGAGTCCGCGAAGAACGCGGCGTACTTGAAATAGCCCAGCGCGCCGAGATTCGCGATGAGGCTGAGCGCCAGCGCCAGCCGTCGCGCTGATGGTGGGCGACCTGACTCAGGATCCAGGATCGGCGCCAGAAAATAGTCGACGAGCGTGAGGCTGAGGAGCAACGGGAGGAAGCGCCAGTTCCAGCTGCAGAAAAAGACGTAGCTGGCCAGCAGCAGTACGCCGTTCTGCCATCTCCGCGAGCGTGGCCCCAGCCAATACACCAGGAGCACGACCGGCAGGAAGAAGCCGAACTCCACCTCGGTGAACATCATGGTTGCGTACCTGCCTGCGATGGTGGCTGCAGGAGGAACGCGAGGGGCCCGTCGAGCGCCCAGATGGAGAACTGGCGCTCGCCCTTCGGGTTCAAGTGGTCGAGGTCGGCCATGAAGGCGTCAGGCCCAAGCGGATGGTCAAGGCCGAGATCGACAACCTGCACCGGGTAGCGGGAGGCCAGGTCAGCGACGTAGTCGGCGTACTGCTTGAGCGTGGTTGACCGAGAGCGTGGCGTGACGATGATGGGATCCTGCGGGAAGAGCACCATGGTGACGGCGATGCCGCGGCCGGTAAGATACTGGAGCATATCCTCAACGGCCCGCTTCTGCGCCGGATCCTGGCACTCGGCCGCCTGGGCCTCCTGCGCTGCCTTGTAGTTTTCGATCAGTGCGGCCTGCCGCTCGGACTCTCCGGGCAGCAGGGAACGCAGCTTTCCCTGAATCCTGCCGACCCCGCGATCCTGCACCAATGCCGACCAGGGCCAGAGCCGGTTCCAGCGCGCCCGCAGGTAGTTCCGGTTGAAGTCGGTGATACCGTTGGCCTGCGCATCGCGAAGGAAATCGCCGATGTGCCAGGCATGGGCCGGCTTGGCGTTGGGCGCACCAGCCCAGAGCGGACACAGGTCGTAGTGCGACGTGACGAAGATGAAACGACGCACGCTGTCTCGCACGAGGCCGCCCGCCGCGTTTCGCTCCTCGAGGAGTGGACGAATCCTACCCTCAAGCACGTCGCGATAGGGGATGAACTGCCCGCCTTCGTCCGGAATGACGGCGAGTTCGCCCTTGCGACCCGTTCGGCGCTCCAGCTCCCGCCGAAGCGGGATGAAGCTTCTTGCGTAGCTCGAACCGAGTACAATGGTGCTCGGATTGGACCGGGCCAGTTCGATGACCCCGTCTTCCGTCTGCAGCAAGTGATGGTCGACGGGCGCCAGGATGTGGAGGAGCGCGTCGACCGCCGCCAGGGTCATGACAATTCCGAGGGCGACCGAGCGAAGCGAACCCCACGAGGGTGCTACAGCAGCCGCAGGAGTGAGGGATGTTCTGCTGTCGTTCTACGGAGAGTGCTGGGGTAGACATTGGGTCAGTGGGGATCGCACAGATCGGGCCGGAAGCTGACATAAACTGGGCTACACCAAGGCACCTAAATTGCCGCTGGGAACCGGGTTGGAGCCTCTTTCCGCCTTCGCGAGCCGACGGATGACCATCGCACATGTTGCATCGCGCAACAGGACACCGCGCATGAGTAGTGCCCCGGAACAGAAAGGTCGGCCCGCGGAGTCCCGGCGCACTGTCGCGGTACGCCTTGGCGCACCCGGGTCTTGCCGTGCACGTTGCGGCTGCCTTGTTGCGGGGGTTCGTCTACCGGATGTGGTATCAGGTGCCGGGGAGCCGAGTGACGATCGGGCGACATTTCCGGGTCGAGGGTCGCTTGTCAATCAAGGGACCGGGTCGGGTGCATATCGGGGACGATGTGACGATCGGGATGGTGGTTACGCCGTGGACGTACAGCAAGGATGCGGTCATCACTATTGGCGATCGTTGCTTCGTAAATGGAACGCGATTCAGCTGTGCCCGGGAGATCACCGTCGGTCCCGACGGGATCCTCGCAGAGTGCCATATCCTGGACACAAACCAGCATAGCACCGCGCGAAATCGTCGCCAAGCCGACGCGACTGTGCGGGTGAGGCCCGTGCGGATCGAGCGGAATGTGTGGGTGGCAGCGAGCGTGGGCATCCTGCCCGGCACAACCATTGGCGAGAACTCCGTGGTGAGCTTCGGCGCCGTCTGCTCGGGGACCTATCCAGCCGACATGATCATCGCCGGTAATCCGGCTCAGGCTCTCCGTCCGGTGCCGGAGGCCTAGTGGCCGGATCCCGGTACAGACCGACGAGCCAACCCACGACGGTCGCATCCAGCACCCTTCGCTATTTCATCGGGGTGGTGCTGGTCCGGACGATCTCGTTCCTCATGTTGCCGGTGTACACCCGGTTCCTGGGACCGAGCGAGTATGGACTGCTGCAGCTGCTCCAGATCACCACTGACGTCGTCGGCATCGCCATCAGTGCTGGCACGACGAGCGGTGTCATGCGGCTCTATCACAAGGCACCGACGACCCGCGACGCGCATTCGGTCGCCTTCACGGCGCTCATGCTTCTGGCCCTGCTGAATGGCACTGGCGCCGCGGTGCTCATGCTCTTCGCTAAGCCGATCGCCACTACCGTGCTGCACGGCGCCGACTTCGCCGGCCTGGTGCGGCTCTCGGCGCTGTCGTTCGCGCTCGATGCCCTAATCACCGCCCCCGTCGCCCATATGGTGGCGGATCGCGCCGTATCCACGTACGTGCGCCTGACGGTGGCCCAAACCGTCGCGAATGCAGTGTTGAATGCGCGTGGCGCTCATCGTGTTCAAAATGGGTGTCGAGGGCATGGTGATAGCCTCGATCATCACCAAGCTGGTATTCGGGGCAATCGCCTGCTGGTGGACCATACGGCGCAGCGGGTTCGGCTGGTCGGCAAGTGCGGCGAGGGAACTGCGACGCTTCGGCGTACCGTATCAGGTGGCCACGGGTGCCACATTTGTGCTGGCCTATGGTGACCGCTTCGTGCTGAACCAGGCGCACGGCCCCGCTGAGGTCGGCATCTACTCCCTCGGGTACCAGTTCGGCTTCATCCTGTATATGCTGGGCGCCCAGCCGTTCCTGCAGGCGTGGAACCCTGCGCGTTTTTCCCAGCTGAAGCTCGGGCGACCGGAGCGGGATGTCGCCTACAGCGAGGGCCTCTTCCTCCTCACCGTCATGGTTGGATCGGTCGCCGTGGCGATGGCGCTGGGGATCCGACCGGCAATCGCCATTCTGGCCGCGCCCGACTATCAGTCAGCGGCCGTGATCGTCCCGATGATCCTGGTTGCCTACTGCCTGCAGGCGCTAAGCGACGCGATGCAGTTCGGGGTCGACGCTGCCGAACGCACCTTATATTCGTCGCTCGTGATGTGGGGCGCCGCCGCGATCACCGTGGTGCTGTACCTCGTCCTCATCCCGCGCTACGGGACCCTCGGCGCTGCGGCCGCCACCGCGCTCGGCTTCCTCTGCCGGTTCTTCCTCATGCAGCGCGCAGCCCAGCATGTCTTCCCGATCGGGTACCGGTGGAAGCGCACTCTCGAGGCAATCGCACTGGCCGGTGCCTTCATGGTGGCAGCGCAGTTCCTGACCACCGCACCAGTCCGCCTGGCGGTTGTGGCCGGCCCCAGCCTCTTCCTGGCGTACGCCGCGGCCACCTGGTTCTTGCTGCTCAAAGCCGATGAACGCAGCTATGCCGCGGGGGCCCTCATGCGACTGAAGGGAATGGTCCTCGCACCGCGAAATGGCTAGTTGGTGGCGGCGCCACCGCACGCGGTGGAGAGCAGGTTCTCTGCAAGGATGTGTGCCACCCGGGCCGAACCCGAGTCGGTGAAGTGCGAGAAGTCCGCGAAGTCCCCTGGTTGCGTGGAGACGTACATCTCCTGGCGCAGCGGAACGAGCAGCGCCCCCTCCTCGCCCGCCACGCGTTCGGTCGTGAGCGCCGCGAGGGAATCGAACGCAATGAGGACGCGACCGGTGGCCCGGGGGTAGAAGCGCTGCCAGCTCAACAGCAGCTCATCATTCGGGGGCTCGTTCGGCAGAAATGCATTCACATGCGTCGCCACCACCGCCGCGGCGCCCATCGCCTTGGCTGCGCGAAGTCCCTCCCGCAGGTCGCTCCCGAAGCGCGACAGCTCCGAATCGGGCGCGGTCACATAGAGAGAGCCGGGACCCTGCTGGGCCGTGAGCCGCCGGAGCTGCTCCCGCCAGATATACGACTTGAGGTAGCGTGGCATCGCCCGTCGCAGTTCACTGGCGAGCCGTCGCAATCCCGCCGACGCCAGCGGCACGGGCGCCGCCGGATCGAGACTCGGTGGCCAGGGATCATTGGCTCTGGGGACCGCCGAGAGATACTGCACCGGGGTGGGATAGAAAAGCACGACATCGGGATGTAGGCTGGCGATGCGACGGTCGAGGTCCTGCACCTGGCGCGGAAGGCTGACGCCCACACTCGCGGCATTGATCACTTCAACATCCCGAAAGCGGGCGCGGCAGGCCGGGCTCGCGCGCAGCGTGTCCTCGAGTTGCCGGGGATACTCCCTCCCCGGCTGCTCATACAGACCGAAGGTTTCCGAGGCACCCATCACCACAATCCGCAGGATGTCGGGCTGCTTTTCCGGCCTTAGTTCTGGCCCGCGCATGCCTTCGCGATTTAGGGCAAACTGCTGGAACCTTGCCCCGGACCGGCCATGCATGCTGAGGGAATCGCGCACCAACAGCCGGTCGAGTGACACTGCTGGCCGGAAGAAATCATCCCCGAAGCGAACCGTATTGTCCAAACGGGTCGCGAGTTCAAAGGCGACACCGACGACAGTGATGAACGTGACGACCCGCGCCAGTCTTACAATAATAGGGCGAATCCGGGTTGGTGATATCATCGCAAGTAGTTGACTCTAAAGAGGATGCGTACATCGGGAGCGGCTCGCGCCGGGCCCGCTTCTTGCTTGGCTTGAGGCTTCAGCGCCAGACTGCTGCCGATGCAGGCAACTACTTGGATCCGGCGCTTCACGCGGGAATATTGCAATCATGCGGCCTTCGCCCGTCATCGCTCAGCCCGGTCAGGGCTTCACTTCACGCCAGCGCCTGGCGCGCGGCGTGAAGCGAGCCACGTACACGACCGTCTCATGGCCGGGTGCGGTTCCGCTGGCACTCGGCCTGTACTACCTGCTGGGACTGCGACTGCACGAAGTGGTGCCGGGCATTCACGTGCTGCGGCTCCCATTTGTCATGCTGATCGTGGCTCTCCCACTTATCTACACCAAGACAAAGGGGAAGGCGTTTGGCTACCTCTGGGCCAACAAGACGTTCCGGTTCGCCGCGCTCTTTTCCTGCTGGTGCGTAGCGTCCGTGCCGGGCTCCGTGTGGGTCGGACGTTCGGCTGCCGCGGCTCAGGGACTCGTCCCCACCTTGGTGCTGATGGCTGCGTTCCTACTCTGTCCACTGGACGGCACTACCCTGCGCCGGGTACAGGAGGGCATGGTGGCGGGTGCGGCAGTGCTCGGCGCTCTGGTCGTGGCACTGGGTCGCGCGACGGGTGGGCGGGCGAAGGTGTCGACCAGCCTTGACCCGAACGACATTGCGGCGATCCTTGCCTTCTCGATCCCGCTCGCGATCAGCCTGCTCTATTCGCCGAAATTCCGTCATCGCGTGGTCGGGCTCTCGAGTCTCGGCGCTCTGTTCGCCGGGCTGGCCGTTACGTCAAGTCGCGGTGCAATTGTTGCGCTCGCCGCCGCGACCTGTGTGCTGGTGGCCGCCCAAAGTGCAAAACGGCAGGTGGCCCTCATCATCGTCCTCGTCGTCTGCGGCTTCGGGCTCTGGACCTACGCGCCGCCCACGTTCCGCGAGCGCATGACGAGCCTCGGCACGCTGGACAATGACTATAACACGTATGAGTACAGCGGGCGCCAGAACCTGTGGAAGCGCGGCGTGGGATACGTCGCGTCCGAACCCGGTGTTCGGCGTGGGCATGTCGGCCTTCGGCATCGCGGAGGGTAAGCAGCTGGAGAGCATGGGTGAGCGTGGTCAGTGGTTGACGGCGCACAACACCTACCTGCAGGTCGCGGCCGAGGTGGGCATCCCGGGATTCCTGCTCTTCCTGGCTTTCTTCACTAGTCCCGTGCGCGGGCTCATGCGCATCGCGTTCGCCAAACATGCGTTCGGCGTGCGATCGCGACAGCCTGAATTGCTGGCTGCGTGGACCTCATGCGCGGTGAGCTCATTCTTCCTATCGCATGGCTATCTGCCCGCCCTGTATGGCCTCATTTCGTTCCTGGCCCTCGCCGTCATGACCTCGGCGCGCACCCGTCGGGCCGAGGGGGCGCCACCCGCTCCGGACGCCATGGAGATGGAGCTTCGGGACCGGGTTGCCATCATCATGCGAGGGCAGGAGCGCCTTGGCTCCTAGTCATGCCATCCTGAACCTCGCCGCAGGTGCCGCCCGCATGCTGCGGCCACGGCACCTGCTCATCGTCTGCTACCACGGCCTGCGCAGCGATCATGCGCCGGAGGACTGGCTGCTGGTAAGCGTCCGCGATTTCCGGCGGCAGCTCGAGTGGCTCTCGGCGCACTACCGGATGCTTCCCCTCACCGAGGGTGTGGAGCGCCTCGCTGCCGGGGCACTCCCGGGTCCATCGGCCTGCATCACCTTCGATGACGGCTATCGCAACAACCTGACGCTCGGCCTGCCCGTCCTGCGGCAACTCAAGATCTCGGCAACCGTCTTCCTCACCACCAGCCTGATCGGCAGCGCGCACAGCATCTGGACGGTGGAAGTCGACCATCAAGTGGTGGCGTCGACGTCGCCATCGCTCGAGCTGCCGGACGGAACTCGCGTGACTCTACCGGCGGCACATGAAGAACGCGTGGCCATCGCGCGACGAGTCAAGGATGCGTGCAAGGCGATGCCGCACGCTGAACGGAGGCAATATCTGCAACAGCTCGCCGCCGAGGCCGGCGTCCGCGCGGCAGTGCCGGCCGCATTCCAGATGCTGACGTGGCCCGAGGTAACGGCGCTGCAGGAGGGAGGGCTGGTATCGATCGGTGCCCATACCGCGACACACGAGATCCTCAGCACGTTGCCGAACCAGGCAGTGGAAGAGGAGATCCGTGGCTCGATCGAGGCTGTGCAATCGCAGCCCAATGTCGCGCCGGTGTTCGCCTACCCGAACGGGCGACCGCAGGACTTCGACGAGCGCTCGATCGCAATCCTCAGGCATCTTGGCGTGCGCGCCGCGCTCACCACGACGGCCGGCGTGAACCAGTCACCGTCCGATGCCTATCGCCTTCGCCGCGTGCTTGTGGGTGGTGGCACGTCGATCGCGCGATTCATGGGCCTCGCGACAGTGCCCGAACTTAGCAGGCAGAGCTAATGACCCATCCTCCGCCGGAAATCGGCGATCCGGTGCGCGTCGTTATCCTCACCTCCGGTTGGCTGGGACAGGAGACTGCGGCGCGCCTTCACGGGGCCGGGATCAATGTTGTCGCAGTGATCAACGCGCCCGCAAGTCGTCGCCGCTCCCCGATCGACCGGCTTATCCGGAAGGCTCGGCGTGAGGGTGTACCGGGGCTTCTCGTGTCCGTCTGGCGGCGCATGACCGCGCGCCGGAGTACCTGCACCGATCGTGCCCCCCCTGCCCCCCTCGGTGGCGCGGCTCAACTTCAGCGACCTGCACGGCAAGGACTTGCTGAAGGTGCTGGCCGAGCTGGAGCCGGACGTGATCATTCTCGATGGATCCGGCATCGTGTCGGGCCAGCACATTCGCGCGGCACGGCGTGCCTGCCTGAACATCCACTGTGGCGCGCTGCCGGCCTACCGCGGGGCACCTCCCGTTTTTTGGGAGCTGTACCGAGGTGAAGCGACGGTCGGCGTGAGCATCCATCTCGTGGAGGAAGCACTCGACAGCGGCGCGATCGTGAGTGAGCGCACGCTGCCACTCGATCGGCCCCTTCGGTAGATCCCGAAGCCTATTGTGTCCGCGTATGGCGGGAACAGCTTCGGCCGGCGGCGCAGGAGATGCTCACACTTGTGCTTCGTAGCCTGTCCGCTTCCCTGGCGGCCGCGCGACCGCAGGCCGCGAGCTCGGTAAGCCGAACCGGGCACCGGACCGGGCCACGCGCCAGGCGCTCCATGATCGTGTGGTTGTGCGGCGCCGAGGCGACGCACCGGACCGCCAATCCGCATGACGACGATAATTCTCTCGAACCGCCTACCATGGCCACTGGAAGACGGCTGGCGGGTCCGTGCGTTCCACGTGACGCGCGGCATTGCGCGTGCCTCCAACGCCACGCTGGTGACGTACGGCGCCGAAGACCCGAGCCGCGATCCAGACGTTCGTGACCGCGCTCGATGCGCCACTCGAAGTACATGTCCTCCCGCGCCATTACGGCACCGTCATCGGCGCGTACGTGCGTAGCGCCGTGAGCGCGGTGCCGATGCATGCGTGGATGCAGGACTCGGGGGAGCTCGACGCGCTGGTGAGGCGACTGCGGAAGAACAACAGCTATCGACAACCTGGTGATCTACCAGACCCTCATGTACCCAGTGGCGCGACGGCATTTCCCTTCCGCGCGGCTCCTCATCGACACACATAACGTGGATTCGAGCCTCTATGCGCGGTACGCCGAGAGGCTTGGCTGGTCGCCGCGGGGCGTCTATTCCCGGCTCATGGCACGGCAGTTTCACGACCTCGAGGCGATCGCGTTCCGTGACGCCGACTGCATCTGGACCTGTTCCTCCGATGAGATCGCGCTGGTGAAGCGGCAGGTGGCCGACGCCCGAACCATGCTCGTGCCGAACGGCGTGGACATCGGGAAGTTCAAGCCCCAGCCCGCGAGCGCGCGGATCGCGGACCGTCTCATGTTCTTCGGCCGACTCGACTACGTACCGAACGAAGATGCAGTGCAGCTACTCGCCACCGAGATCATGCCGCGGGTGCGAGTGGTACGACCGGCTACACAACTGCGCCTGGTGGGCGTGGGCGCCGGCCCTGCCCTGGAGCGACTCGTCGACCGGACCGCTGGGTGCGAGCTCGTCGGGCGAGTTCCCGACATCCGGACGGAACTTGAGGCGGCCGGCGTGGTCGTCGTGCCGTTGCGCGCAGGATCAGGAACGCGACTGAAGATCATCGAGGCACTAGCAATGGGATGTCCGCTGGTCGCGACAACCATCGGGGCTGAAGGGCTAGACCTCGTGCCGGGCGTCCACTACCTACGGGCGGACAGTGCCGCGGATTTTGCGGAAGCGGTGGTGCGGCTCTGCGCCGATCGCGCCCTGGCTGAGGGGCTTGGCGACGCGGGTCGGAGATTCGTGCAGGCCCGCTACGACTGGGGTCGCCTGGAAGGCATGATCCAGCAGGGACTACAGAACGGCGCCTAGCGCCAGACGTTCCAATCGCGCCGTGCGCCATTCGAGGCGGCGACCGCCAGAGCAGCACACATCATCGATACCCACGACACACCCGAGGTAAGTCGCGCCCGGAACGGCGTGATGACTAGCAGCACCAGGAAAGCGGCGAGGACCGGCGCGACGAAGGCACGCTCGACCAGCAGGACGTGGCCGAACACCCACACCAGCAGGGCTCCGAGCATGGTGAGGACGAGTGGCGGCGTGGCCAGGCGCCCCACCTTGTGGAACAGGAACATGGCCATGACGGGATTCCGGGCCGGGTTCAGCAGGCCAGGGAGCAGCGCAATAAGCTGAAAGATGCCGGTCTGCGTACGCACCTTGCGCCGGAACTCGCTCCCGAGTTCCGGGCGACGCAGGTCGGTGGCATTCGCGTCCTCCGCGAAGGCAACGCGCCAGCCCTGCATGACCAGTCGCATCGGGGTGTAGACGTCGTCGAGGATTAGCCCGGCCGGCAGGGGCTGCCACAGTTCGCGACGCATCGCCCAGATGGGACCGAACACGCCGACCGTGGAATGGAGGGTGGCTTCGCCTCGCCGCAGGGCGACTTCCATATTCCAGTAGTCATGCATGAGCCCCTTGTCGCGGCTCGGAGGAAGCTCGAGCAGTCCCGACACCGCCCCAACCCGGGGATCGGCCAGCGACTCTGCCAGCGCAGAGAACGCACCGGGATCGAACTTCTGGAAGGTGTCGGCGAAGACGAGAATCTCCCCCGTCGCCTCGCGGACACACGAATTGAGGGCGGCAGCCTTGCCACCGGGTGCGTCGCCCCGCGCGAGCCGGGCTCCCCGGGCGTTGAGTCCCTGCTCCAGCCCCTCCGGAACCTCGACGCGGTAATCGTAGGCCACGATGATGTCGACGAGCTCGCGCGGATAGGTGGTGCGCCAGAGGTCCTCAACCCGCGACAGGACGGCGCTGCCCGCCTCGCGCGAGGCGACGCAGACCGTGATCCGGGGGCGCTGGGCCGAGCGAGGCAGCTTCTTCGGCTTCCGCTTCCAGCTGGCGAGGAGGACGACCGTGGCGGGAAACACGAACCACACCCCGAGAAGGGTGGCGAGGGCGGAAAGGAAGACAGTGCCACTCAGCATTCGTGTGATTCCCTGAGCGCCAGCACCGGCGCCACGGTAGGTGTCATCGATGTGGTTTCCACGCAACACTCGTGGCGGGTCTCCCCGCCACCCATTGCCAGCTCCCCACAGTCCAGATGCGATCGCGAGGGCCGCCGCGACGTTGCGAGGAGACATCGGGCAAGGACCCTGCCAATCGGGGGTACTGGGGGCGGTGCTGGCAGCGTCACGCGGTCTACGCCTTGCTATCACTGCGCAGCCATACCCCTGGGCCTTCACGGCGGGCCATTCCATGTGCAGAGGCGGTAAGATGAGACTGGCGATCATGCTGGAAACGCACGAAATGGGCGGTGCGGAGGTGATGATCCTGGACCTCGCTCGGGCACTGCGAGAGCGGGACCATGAGGTGCACTACATCGGGCCGGAACACCCGGAAAACTGGCCGCTTGCCCAGTTCAAGGCCGACGGCTTCGCCACCCACACGTTCCGGCACCGGGCGCCGTTCGATTTCTCCTGCCGGCGGGCCATCGAGCAGATCCTGGTCGACAACCACATCGAGGTGCTGCACGGGCACGAGTTCCTCGCGTGCCTCTACGGCGCGGCGATCCGGCGCAATGCCGGGGTGCCCCTCGTGGCGACTTTCCATGGGAACCCTCGCACGACCGGTGCGCTGCGGCGACGGATCGCACTGCGGGTGGCGGTACGCCGGGCGGCGGCGGTGACCGCCGTTTCGACCGCGACCGAGGGCGACCTGCGCCGCGCGATCGGGCCGGGCACTCCACTCACGATCATCAAGAACGGCGTGCGCTTCGTGCCCGGCAACCCGGAGACCGTGCGTCGTGAACTGGGCGTGGCGGCCGGGATTCCCCTCCTGCTCGCCGCGGGAACGATGACGGAGCGGAAGGCTCACATTCACCTACTGCAGGCCCTGACGCAGGTCCCCGCGGACCTGCCGTGGCAGCTCATGATCGCGGGGCGCTATGCGGACGCGACGGATCAACTGCGGGCCTTCGTCGCGGAACATGACTGGGAGCGCCGGGTGCACATCCTGGGACCAAGGTCGGACATGCCCGACATCCACGCGGCGGCCGACATCTTCGTGATGCCCTCACTCTGGGAGGGACTTCCGCTGGCACTGCTCGAGGCGATGCTCGCCGGCCGACCGGTCGTGGCCACGCGCACGCAGGGCATCCCGGAGGTCGTGACGCACGGCCAGGAAGGATTGCTCTCCGAGGTCGCGAACGTCCCGGCCCTTGCGAGATCGCTGGTGCAGCTGCTGCGGGACCCCGTTGGCGGGGCGAAGATGGGCCGAGCAGCGCGCGACGTGGTGCAAGCCCGCTTCTCTCATGCCGCCATGACCACTCACTACGAGAACTGCTACCGGGAGGTGCGAACGGGCGTGCTAGCCCGGACGCCTTGAGGCGCGCAACTCGTCGTAAAGCACGGCGTGCTTGAGGACCCGCGCCGCCAAGCTGTACCGTTGCGCCACCTCGGCGCGCGCGTTCCTTCCCTCCACAGCATCCCGGGTCGCCATCGCCGTGGCGATCCCAGGGCCAGCGCCCCGGATCATCGGGATCGACCAGTACGCCAGAGTGCGGCGCGGAAAGAATATCCGGCACCGCGCCTACGCGGGTCGCCACGACGGGCCTGTCGGCGATGATGGCCTCCAGCATCGCGTTGGGCATCCCTTCGCTGCGCGATGGCAGCACAACGATGTCGGTCGCGGCATACAGTGCCGCCACATTCTCGACGTGGCCCGCAAACCATACCGCCTCCGACAGTGAGAGATCAGTCACCATCTGCTCGAGCCGCGGTCGCTCGGGGCCATCTCCGGCGATGGTAAGGAATGGCCGCGCGCCTTGGCGCACCCGAAGCGCCAAGGCCCGCAACAGCACGTCGATGCCCTTCTCATGACTGAGGCGCCCAACGGCGAGCAGGTTCTCGCTCCCTACAGGAACCGGCAGTCCGAGCGCAGCACCCGGCACGGCGACGCGCAGGAGCGCCGCATTCGCAATGGTGAGGAGCCGCTCGGGTGCGACCGCGAAGCGCGCGGCGTGTCCCGTCGCGACGACGATCACGCGATCCGCCCGGGGGAGCAGTACGCGATCGACCTCGTGGTACAGCTGGACCTTGCGATCTTCCGCCGTGACGCCGTGATGCCAGCCGATCCAGCTCCAAGCCCGCCCGGCGAAACCCAGGAGCCACGCCATGGCCGTGGGCCGGTAGCTGTGGGTCTGCACGATGTGCGGCGTCCAGTCACGCAGAAACCGGCGGAGCTGGAAGAGCGGCGAGGGATCAAAGGGACCCCGATCGGTAAGGACGACTGGGTCGGCGCCCGCATCCCGAAAGAACT
The DNA here is from genome assembly GCA_963843115.1 of uncultured Gemmatimonadales bacterium. GTDB lineage: Bacteria > Gemmatimonadota > Gemmatimonadetes > Gemmatimonadales > GWC2-71-9 > JAGGAG01. The sequence goes on from CAWJJB010000002.1 coordinate 17,718, forward strand.
GCACAGGCGTCGATTCGCCGCCGGAGCGCTGAAACAGCACCGGCCGCAACTCCACCCCCTGTTCCCGAAGCGGCCGGATGATGCTCGCCAGCTGGCGCATCGGCCCCGAAACGCTGCCGCCATCAATGACGGCGGCGACGCGGGTGCGTAGCGCGGATGTCAGGCATGCTTCGACTGCGCATCGCGCCATCGCAGCGCGGGGCGTTCGATGGCGTTGTAGGACACCCAGGCGAGCACACCGGCCAGAAGCACGTTCAGCGGGAACGCGTTGACGAGGTGCTCCCCTGACGGGTCGAGGAAGGGTTGCTGCCACAGGTACAGGGAGTAGCTCATCACGCCTAGGGCAGCGACTGGACGCTGCCCCAGGAAGCGGCCGAAGGCATCGTCGGTAACGCGCATCGCGCGATCGATCAGCAACGCGATGCACGCGTTCATCAGGGTCTGGCCAATGATCCACTGCGCCATCACCCAGGGCATCCCGTGGATAACCACGGGAGCGATCGCCACAACCCAGAACCAGCGGGACAGGATCACCCGGCGGTACCAGAGCCGTTTCCACAGCGATTCGCGCATCACCGCCAGGAGACACCCCGTCGCCAGGGTGTCGGCCACCGTGAAGAACATCTGGTCGGATTCGACCGAGAGCCGCGGAGACACCGCCCAGAGCAGCACGCGGAGGACCGGCGAGAGCACGCAGACCGCGGCCAGGACGAAGACCGCGCGCTGGCGTCGCGCGAGCAGGAGCGCGGCCGGCCAGAGCAGGTAGAACTGTTCCTCCACCGCCAGCGACCAGAGGTGGCCCAGTGGCCATGCCCGGTGAAAGTGAAAATTCATCGTGTAGGTCAGGGCCGCGATGAGGTCACCCGGCATGAGCTGGACCAGCTTGATCGCCGCCCCAGCTGCAATGACCGAGATGTACGTGAACGCGGCGGGGAAGAGGCGCAGCGCCCGCCGCCAGGAGAACCGCAGGAGCCGGATCGTGCCGGTCTGGGCGAGCTCACGGAGGAGCAGCGTCGTAATGAGGTAGCCGGAAATGACGAAGAAGATCCGGACGCCCAGGTTCCCGAGGCGTCCGAGATACGACCAAGTGCCGGGAAAGCCCCGTGTGCCACTTGCGTGCGCCAAGAGGACGAGCAAGATCGAGATGGCGCGCAGGCCGTCGAGGCCCGGAATGCGTCGCACAGCCACCTGCGGTGCCGCGGGTGCGGGAGGCACAACCGCCGGTGCCGTCAGGATGACTTCCTGGTGTCGAGCCATGCTTCGAGCATGAGTACCGGCCAGAGCGCGTACTGCCAGTCCTGCGTGCCGGCGAGATGCTCGCGCCATCGCGCGGACGTCTCCGCCACGGGCACGAGCGCGTGCCGCGCGAGCCGGTCGGGTGACAGCAGGTCGTTCGCCCACGCCTTCATCGGCCCCCGCAGCCAGTCGCCGATCGGCACGGAGAAGCCCTGCTTTGGCCGCTCGGTGATCTCACGGGGTAATCGCTGGTCGAGCAGTTGCCTCAGGATCCACTTGCGGGTCCCGCCGCGAATCTTGACGTGATCCGGCATCTGCCAGGCAAGTTCTACCACGCGATGGTCGAGCAGGGGTGCGCGGGTCTCGAGGCTGAACGCCATCGCGGATCGATCCGACTTGACCAGGATGTCGTCGGACAGGTAACGGTCCATGTCGGCGAGGCTCAATGACCGGAGCACGCTACGGCGCCCGAGGCCGGCGAGGCGCCCGTGTTCCGTCCGCGTGACATCGGCGCCGTGAGTGCCACCTCGCGCCACCTGGCGGCCGAGCACCTCGTGCACACCCGCCACGGAGGGTGCCCGGAGCAGGTCGGCGAGCCGCCAGGAACGGTCCCGCCAGCGTAGTGATCCGGTGCCAGCCGCGAAGAGGCCGCCGGCCTGCTCGACACCCGCGGCCATGGCGCGCCGCAGTGGATGGGGGCAATGGCGAAGACGTGACCACATGACGTTGGCGCGCGCATGCCAGTTGTAACCAAGAAAGAGCTCGTCACCGCCATCGCCGCTGAGTGCCACCGTCACCTGCGTACGTGCCAGTTCGGCGACGAGCATGGTGGGCAACGCCGAGGCATCCGCGAACGGCTCGCCGAACACCGAGGGAATGCGGGGAATGAGGCCCATCGCCTCGTTGCCGGGAAGGTAGAGCTCGGTGTGCTGTGTCCCGAGATGTTGCGCGACTCGCCGTGCATGGCCGGCCTCGTCGTACCGTGCTTCCTCGAACCCGATCGTGAACGTGCGCACGGGCGTTCCGACGCCTCTTGCATCAGCGACACGATGAGCGACGAGTCCACGCCACCAGACAGGAGTGCGCCGAGCGGCACGTCAGCCAGCATCTGCCCGCGAACCGTGACGCGCAGCTGTTCCACAAGACGTGCCGCGTACTCGTCGTCCGGGAGCGGGTGCTGGTCCTGGCCTTCCTCAGGCGCCGGAAGCTCCCAGTAGCGCGTCAGCGTCGGTGCGGCGCCGGCCCGGAAGTGCGCAATCGTGGCGGGCGGCAGCTTCTGCACACCCGCGACGACGCTATAGGGAGCTGGGACATACCCGAGTTGCAGGTAGAGGGGAATGATCTCGCGGTTGATGCTCCCGCGGGCCATCGGGTGCAGCTCAAGGGCGGGGAGCTCGGATGCGAACGCCACGCCCGCGGCGGTGCTGGCGTAGTAGAGCGGCTTCTCGCCCATGCGGTCGCGGGCGAGATACAGGTCGCGAGCCTGGGCATCCCAGACGGCGAGGGCGAACATGCCGACACACTGGCGCAGTGCTGCCTCGACGCCCTGCCGCGCAATCAGCTCGATCAGGACCTCGGTGTCACTGGTACCCCGGAAGCGCGCGCCAGCGGCGGCAAGTTCTTCCCGCAGTGCCGGGTAGTTGTAGATCTCGCCATTGAAGACGGTGGTGTAGCGGCCATCCGCCGAGTGCATCGGCTGGTGGCCTTCGGGCGAGAGGTCGATGATGGAGAGGCGGCGATGGCCCAGGGCGATCCCGGCCGAGGCATTCGTCCAGAGACCGGCATCGTCCGGGCCGCGATGGCGCAGGGCGTCTGTCATGCGTCGTACGACTTCCCCAGCGTCGCTGCCCAGCCCCGACGGCTGCCACAGCCCTGCTATTCCACACATGTCGGCCCCTGACCCTGAATTGTGCAGCGCCTGTCCCGGCGGCCACCGGTTGCAACGTGGGTGCCACGATGCACGGGCGGCGCCGGGAGAGGTTGAAGACTAGCGGGGGCCCGGAATCGGGAACCAGCTGGGGTTAGAGCCCGGCGGCCATCGCCATGGTGTGGGGATACATGTACAGGCTTTCGGTGAATACTTTGATCGACCAGTCCTGGCAGATCTCAGGCTGCACCACACTGGGGACATTGGCAGCGAACGCCGCGAGGGCAGCATCTGCCTGTGTCAGGTAGCCTGCCCCAGCCCCGTCGTGGTAGGCCCTGTAGTAGGCCATGGTGTGCATCAGGGCGAGGTTCTTCATGCCGCTCACCGGCACCTGCGCATCTCCCGCCGCCCAGTCCGACCAGTAGTGCCAGGTCTTGTTCGTAGCATCGTACTGGGTCATGAGAAAGTCGGCGTTGCGCTGGATCGCCGCCTTCACGCCCGCCACCTGGCTTGGGCCACGGTATTCCACGTAGAGCGACAGGTAGTAGGCCCGGAGCGCCGCCATGAAGTTGGACTGGAAGTTCTGGTCCTGTCCGCGAGTCTCGGTACCATACTCGGTCCACGCGCCGTTGGCGTCCTGGCGCGTCATCTGCAGCTGCGCCAGCCCATCCATCCACTGGGTCGGCGTGTAGCCGCCGAGCGAACTGTTCCCATAGCCCAGGAGCCACGCCTGCAGTGCCCAGCCGATATTGCGCCCCGTGATCCGGCCCTCGTCGTAGCCTGGGTTGCTGGGACCCGCGAACCAGCTGTTCATAGAGCCCTGCGCCATGGAAAGCACGGTGTTGCGGTAGCTCGGCACGCCGGTCCACCAGTAGCCCATGCTCATCGAAAGCACGTCCTGATAGTGCCACTGCTGCCAGTTCTGCTGGAAGTTCCGCGCGACCGCCGACTGCCGGAGCCCGCGCTCAAAATGCTTGATGTTCCCGCCGCGCGCCCAGTAGATGATCCGGTTCTTCGGCTGGTCATACTTGCTGTTGGATGCCTCGACATTGGGCGTGACGTTGCCCTCCGTGCCTGTGACCGTCTCACCGCAGGCTTCCCACCGGGCATCAGCCGCGTGCGCATAGTCCGCGTCGACCAGGGCCCAGGCACCGCGCGCTTCGCTCAGCGGCACGAGCGGACCCCACACGGGGGCCACGCGTCCCTTAAAGTGCGCCGGCGGCAGTGCCCACACACCGTCGGGCACATCCTTGATGACGCCAGCATTTCTGGGCACCCGCGCCACGGTCGACCCGCTGAAGTGCAGCTCGTATCCGCTGACCGGCGTTCCCTTGGTCATCGTGCCGGCATCGTACTGCACCAGAAGTGAGATGACCGAGCCGTCGGCGTAACGCCCTTCTAGTGCGTCGATCGACGCCGGAACTTCGGTTCCATTTCGCCAGAGTCCCACGCTGCTGACGGCATCCGACTGCACCTGCCCAGGCTGCAATGGCACGCCCGCGCTAATGACCGTGGTGCCGCTGCCTGAGGCCAGCCGATGCGCGGTGAGTGCAATGCCATTCCCCACCGGCGCCGCCTCGCTCAGCGTGACGGCGCTCGTGTCGGCCTTGCCACCCGGCTCGGTCGCGACGACACGAAAGCTGCCGGCCGCCGATCCAGCCAGGTACTGGCCCTCGGACGTGATCGTGCCACCCGTCGCGGTCCAGTTGACGCTGACGGCGCGCGTGCTGTTGTCACTCATGTGCCCCAGCGCGCTGAACGACATGGACGCGCCGGTTACCAAGGTGATGTCATCCGGAGTAACGGAGAGCGAGACGAGCTGGGCCCCGCCGATAGGATTCTGTTCCGGATCGAGGGCATCGGTGGACGACGCGCAGGAGGCGAGCGTGCCAAGCATCCATGCGATGCCGGCGGTACGCGCTACGAAGAAGTTCGACGCCGACCACGAGCGCTTGGGCATGACCTGCTCCGTGCTTTCCACGTGACCGCCACAAAGGAGGAGGCGCTACAGCTTGGCAATCGCGGTGCCACCCGGCACCGACCCATACCCAAGCGAGTGGATGCCCTCGAAGCCATTTCGGGTCATGCACTTAGCACGGGCCGTGCAAGACTCTTCACCAACGGTGCCGAGAGGTCATCAGGCGCACGATGCACCCGAATCCCGAAATACTCCCCTACAAATGAAGCCCTACGAGACCCGGCGCAAGAGGATGATACGGCCGAACTGGCCTGCGACCTCAAAGGCATGATCGCGCCACGAGAAGCGGTTGCTCCCCGAGGCCTGGTACGCGTCCATCAGGGGGTCGGCATGCAAGCCATCCTGGAATCCCTCCGGCACACCGTCCGCGCCCGTCAGGACGAATCGAAAGTGAGGCAGCCGCGCGTCGAGATGGTCGAGATACTCGGCCCAGGTCCTGACGTAGGTGGCATCGCGAAAGATGGTGAGCGTCTCCGTTGGCAGCCCGCCATCTCGGAACTCATTCGAGAGCGCGGTATAGGCGCTCGCGGCAAAGGGCTCAATCAGCAGGCTGTCGCCCGCGGCCGCCTGGGCCTCGGCGAGTTCGTACGCGCGGGCGGCGGGGCGCGGTGCAGGCTGCACCAGCCCGGAGCCCCCGAGGTGCCGGGAGAGCAGCCCATGGTTGGCCACCGTGGCCCATCCGGCGAGCGCTTGTGACACGACGATGCCGAGTATGACGAGCGTCGCGAGCACTGGCTGGGCCCGGGCGCCAAGCCTTCGGCCGAGCACGGCACGCGTCACATCAAAGCCGGGTCCGAGGAAGGGCAGCAGGAGCATCGCGCCTGAGAGCGCATAGCGGATCTGCGGTTGTTGGGTGAAGCTCAGGATGTTGCGGGCGATGAACACGGCATACAGGAGCAGGATGGCGATTGCGCCGGCGGCCCGCCAGCTCCGCGCCAGCCTGACAATCCCAACCACACCGAGCAGGAAGATGGCTGGCGTGAGGATGAATGCCGTGGCCACCGGCAGGAAAGCAACAGCGTAGCTGCGATAGATCCACATGGGCCAGCGCCGGTGCATGCCCTCGGCGAGGAACTGCCGCGAGCTTTCCTGCGCGGTGTGGAGAAAGTGCAGCGGGTCGCCGAACTGCGAGGACCAGGACAGGGCCAGCAGGCAGGGGTAGAGGAGTGCCAGCGTGCCAAATATCGTCATGCCCCCAATACGGCGCAGGCGATGCGGCGCGCTCCATCGGCACAGCAGCTCGGCAAGCAGGACGCCGCCAAGCGCGGCGCCCGTCAGGACACCATCGAAGCGAAATCCCTCGGCAATCGCCACGCCACCGGCCGCGACCCCCAGGTACCCGAAAGATCCCCGGGCAAAGTTCCAGCGCAGGAAGCCGTAGATCGCGAGCAGCGTGCCGACGCCATTTGCGCCGTCACTGCGCGCTCCGCCTGTGCTGTAGACCACGATGTACGGAAGGAGTGCCATGGCCCAGGCCGCGAACCGGGCGGCGCGCTCGTCCGCGAGCTCGCGCGCCACGTGCCAGGCCAGTGGAATCGCGGCGAGCGAGAGCAGCGCGAAGATCACCCGCGGCATCCAGTACAGGTCACCGCCGAGCCAGACGCCGATTGCGGGAAGGAGATAGTTGAGTTCGGGCCACGTCGTCTGGCCGAACAACCGCCCACCGTGCACGACCCAGTCGTATGCTAACAGGGTCCGCGAGGCGCCGTCACCGGCCGCACCCTCGGTGAGCCAGAGGTACAGCAGTCGGGCCAGCGCGCCGATCATAAGCGGCGGCGCCCAGCCCCGTGAACGGGCCGGCGGGGTCACGTCACCCATTTGTCTGCCCACCAGGCCAGCACCAGGAGGGACCAGATCTCCTTCCAGAGATTCCGCCGGTTCGACATATGATCCGCGAGCAGCGCCTTGCGCTCATTCGCTGACACGAACTCAAGCGAGACAGGCCACCGCTCCAGCAGCGTGACCCGTGCGCGCTCGGCGAGCGGCCCACGCAGCCAGCTCGCGATCGGCACGCCAAAGCCCTTCTTCGGCCGGTTGTGCACGGCGGCCGGCAAGGTCATTCCCTCCCGGGCCCAGGCCTGCATGGCCTGCCGCAGCAGGTACTTCCGCACGCCACGCCGGTACTTCATCTCGAACGGAAGGTCATTCACGAACTCGGCGAGTTCGACGTCAAGAAACGGGCAGCGCACCTCGAGCGACGCTAGCATGCTGGCGCGGTCACCCTTCACCAGAATGTCGTACGGGAGGTAGACGGTCTGATACCAGCGCAGCATCGCGACGCCCTCGTCGTGCTGCGGCAGGACCCGTGTCGCCGCGCGGGTTCCGGCGGTGGCCACGCCGGGCAGAAGGCGGCGCAGGCCCGCTTCGTCGAACGGCGAGTGCCAGGCAGCGAGCATCTCCTCCCCGCGAAACCGATATCCGCGGAGGAAGCGCCGCACCTTGAACTCGATCGGCATGTGAGTGACGGCGCTGTCAGCACCCCCAAGTCCCGCCAAGCGATCCGCGGCACGGTCGAACGCCCCGGGCAGCAAGGAACGTAGGGCCGCCGCAGCCGGCTGCGCCTTGAACGTGTCGTAGCCCGCGAAGAGTTCATCGCCTCCATCACCGCCAAGTGCCACCGTCACGTGTTCGCGCGCAAACCGGCTCAGCATGGCGGTGGGCAAGATCGACGGATCGGCAAAGGGCTCGTCCATGTGCCGGATGACGGTGGTGATCGCCTCGATGCAGTCGTCAGGCCCGAAGGTGCGCACGAAGTGCGTGGTGCCGACGTGCCGCGCCACCTCCGCCGCGTAGGCACTCTCGTCGAAGCGGCGGTCATCAAAACCGATGGAGAAGGAGGGGATCGAGCCGCGCCCCCGAAGGCGCGCCACGAGCGCCGCAATGAGTGAGGAGTCGATGCCGCCAGACAGCAGGATGCCGACAGGAACGTCCGCGAGGAGTCGGCGGTCGACCGCCTGCAGCATCAGGCGACGGAACTCGTCCACGGCGGCGTCCTCGCGCACCACGGCTCGGCCAGACCGGATCTTGGGGCTCCAGAACTCCCATTGCCGCGGGGCCGCGGCTGCAGCAGGCGACGCATCGAAGGAGAACGCGTGACCCGGCAGGAACTGACGGATGCCATCGAACGCGCTGTTCGTGCCGGTGACGTAGTCATGACGCAGGTAGGACTGGATGCCCTCCATGGACGGCCGCCAGGGACCCTCCTCGTGGAGGGCCAGGAGGGCGCGGGGCTCCGATGCAATGGCGAACCGTATCGTCCCGCGCGGAGCAGACCAGTAGAGCGGCTTTTTCCCGAACGGGTCGCGCGCGCCGAAGAGCGTACCGGAGCGCGGATCATGCACCACGAAGGCATACATTCCGCGGAGCATCGGAGGGCACGCCTCACCATGCTCGAGGTACAGCGCGAGCAGCGTCTCGGTATCGGAAGTAGTCTTGAAGATCCGGCCACCCCGGACGAGATCGGTCCGCAGGTCGAGGTGATTGTAGATCTCCCCATTGAACACAATCGCGACGCCAGTGGCGGGATCGCGCATGGGCTGGGCGCCACCAGTCAAGTCGATCACAGCGAGCCGCCGGTGGCCCAGCGTTACGCTGCCATGTACGTGAAGGCCGGACCCATCGGGCCCGCGATGCCGGAGCGAATCGAGGGCACGCTGCAGGGCTGGCGGGGGCGCGGCGCCCACCACGCCGATCAGGCCGCACATGGCCAGACTCCGATCAGGTCTGGTGCGCGGCGTCGCCGGCGGTGAAGCCGCCAGGATCGGCTGAAACCCGCGGTCGTGAACTGCGGCGAGTCGCAATCGCGTATGGCACCGCGCCTTGCGACTCGTGGAGGATGCGCACCAGTAACTCAGCGATGATGCCGGAGAACAGTGACAGGACGGCGCCCACCATGAACGTGCCCGCAAGGGCAGGCAGCGGAGTCTGCACAAAGCTGGCCTGGTAATCGAACCCGATCAGGCGCATCCACCCGTACTTGAACACGATCATGAGCCAGGCGGTGGCGAAGAAGGCGGTGAGGAATGCGAGCGCGGTCTTGCCGAAGAAATGCAGCGGGCGCGTAGAATACTTCGTCATGAATCGCACGAGGAAGAGATCGAGCCCAACCTTGAAGATCCTCCGACTGCCGTACTTGCTGACTCCATGCACCCTCGGCCGATGATCCACTTCGAGTTCCGTCACCTTGGCGCCGACCCGCGCCAGGTAGAGGGGAATGAAGCGGTGCATCTCCCCGTAGAGCCTCACCTCACGGAGCAGGCGGCCCCTGTACGCCTTCAGCGTGCAGCCGTAGTCGTGCAGGTAGACGCCCGACACCCTCCCAATAAGCCGATTCGCGACGTGACTCGGCAGCTTCCGCGAGATCGCCTTGTCCTTGCGATGACGACGCCAGCCACTCACTACGTCGAATCCCTCTTCCAGGCGGGAAATGAGGCGCGGCACATCCGCGGGATTGTTCTGGCCATCGCCATCCATCGGCACGACGATCTGGCCGCGGGCCGCACGGAACCCGGCTGCCATCGCCGCCGTCTGTCCGTAGTTGCGGCGCATCCGGAGCGCCTGTACCACGATGCCGGAATGGGCGGCCTTGTCACAGAGGCGTGTCATTAGCTCCCACGACCCGTCCGTCGAGCGGTCGTCAACATAGATCAGCTCGGAGGGGTGGATCAGTTCGGCGAGCATCGCCTGAATCTCATCATTCAGAACGGGAAGATTGCCGACCTCATTGTAGACGGGAACCACGATGGAGAGATAAGGTCTACGGGCCCCGCTGCGGGGTGAAGGCGCCACTTCCTCCGAAAGGCTGGTGTCCGTTGGCCACTTGCAGTCCCGCATGCGCTTCTCGTGTCAGCCCGGGATCACCAAGCCTGTAAACCGCTAGGGGCCAAGGGTGTCAACTAGTCGATCGCGCAGCCCTTTGCTAGTATGCAGGAGGCCGGAAACAAGCGCAAGCTTGTGTTGCTAGAGTCCCATGCGCATGGCCATGGCGTGGGCGTACACGTAGTAGCCTTCGGTGAGGGCCTTCACCGAGTACGACTGGCCGCAGTCTTCCGTCCCGATCGGGCTCGGGGTGTTGGCCGCGAACTGGGCCAGCGCCGCATCCGCCTGGGTCAGGTAGCCCGCCCCGGCCCCGTCGTGGTAGGCCCGGTAGTACGCCATCGTCTGCAGCAGCGCCAGCCCGCGCATGTCTGCCAGCGTCACCTGCGGATCCCCCTTCGTCCAGTCCGACCAGTAGTGCCACGTCTTGTACGTCCCGTCGTACTGCGTCATCAGGAAGTCGGCGTTGTGCTGGATCGCCGCCTTCACCCCGCCCACCTGGCTCGGGCCCCGGTACTCCATATAGAGCGACAGATAGTATGCCCGCAGCGCCGCCATGAAGTTCGACTGGAAGTTCTGGTCCTGGCCCCGCGTGTCCGTCCCGTACTCCGTCCACGCCCCGTTGGCGTCCTGCCGCGTCAACTGCAACTGCGCCAGCCCATCCATCCACTGCACCGGCGTGTAGCCCCCCAGCGAGCTGCTCCCATACCCCAGGAGCCACGCCTGCAGTGCCCAGCCGATGTTCCGCCCCGTGATCCGCCCCTCGTCGTAGCCCGGGTTGCTCGGGCTCGCGAACCAGCTGTTCATCGACCCTTGCGCCATCAACAGCACCGTACTCCGGTAGCTCGGCACTCCCGTCCACCAGTACGCCATGCCCATCGACAGCACGTTCTGGTACTGCCACTGCTGCCAGCTCTGCTGGAAGTTCCGCGTGACCGCCGCCTGGCGCAGCCCCCGCTCGAAGAACTTGATGTCCCCGCCCCGCGCCCAGTAGATGATCCGGTTCTTCGGCTGGTCGTACTTGCTGTTCCACGCCTCCACGTTCGGCGTCACATTCGCCTCCGTCCCCGTCACCGCCTCCCCACACGACTCCCAGTGATAGTTCGCCGCGTGCGCATAGTCGGCATCGATCTGCGCCCACGTGCCCGTCACCTCGCTCAACGGCACCACCGGGCCCCACACCGCCGCCACCCGCCCCTTGAAGTGCGCCGGCGGCAGCTGCCACACCCCGTCCGGCACGTCCTTGATCGCCCCGCTGGTCTTCCCCAGCCGCGTCACGCTCGAGCCGCTGAAGCGCAGCTCATACCCGCTCACCGGCGTCCCCTTCGTCAGCGTCCCCGCGTTGGCCTGCACCAGCAGCGAGATCACCGACCCATCCGCATACCGCCCCTCCAGCGCCTCGATGTACGCCGGCACCTCCACCCCGTTCTGCCAGAGCCCCACCCCGCTCACCGCCCCCGGCTGCACCTGCCCCGGCTGCAGCGGCACCCCCGCGCTCATCAGCGTGGCCCCGCTCCCGCTCGCCAGCCGCTGCGCCACCAGGGCCAACCCGCTCCCACTCGGCGGCGGCGGCGGCGCCGCCGTCAGCGTGATCGCACTCGTGTCCGCCTTCGTCCCCCCCTGCTGCACCGCGATCACCCGATACGTCCCCGCCGTCCCCCCCGCCGTGTAGAGCCCACCACTGGACACCGAGCCGCCCGTCGCGCTCCACGTGACGCTCACCGCGCTCGTGCTGTTGTCACTCATCCGACCGATCGCCGAAAACTGCTGCGTCTTCCCGGTCCCCAACGACACCGTCGCCGGCGTCAGCACCACCGCCGACAACGTCGGCGTTGATGGCGGGGGCGGCGCTAGCGACGTCACTGTTACTAGAGCAGTATCCGCCTTCGTATCGCCTTGGCGCACCGCGATCACCCGGTAGGTCCCCGCGGTGCTGCCCGCGGTATACCGGCCGCCGGTCGTGATGCTGCCACCGGTCGCACTCCAGGTCACGCTGACGCTGGTGGCACTCCCGTCGCTCATCCGCCCCAGCGCCGTGAACTGCTGTGCAGCGCTCGCCGCCACCGACGCCGATGCCGGGGTCACTTCCACCGCCGTCAAGGTCGGCGCCGGTGCCGTGATCGTGACACTCGACGTGTCCGCCTTGGTGTCCCCCTGCCGCACTGCGATCACCCGAAACGTCCCCGGCGTGCCGCCCGCGGTATACAACCCACCCGCGGTGATCGACCCGCCCATCGCCGTCCAGTTCACCGAAATGCTGCTGGCGCTGCCATCAGTGTTGCGCCCAACTGCAGCGAACTGCTGGGTCGCGCCGCTTGCCATCGTTACCGACGCCGGGGATACCTGTACGCTCACCAGTGAGGACGCCGAACTGGTGATCGTAACACTGGATGTGTCCGCGAGGACGTCGCCTTCGCGTACGGCAATGACGTGATAGACGCCGGCTGTCGAGCCTGCGGTGAACAGGCCGGACGAGGAGATCGATCCACCACTCGCCGTCCAGTTAACCCGTACCGTGACGCCATTCTGGTTGGACAGCCTTCCGATCGCCCCGAACTGCTGGGCGCCACCGGGTTTGATGCTCAGCACCGCCGGCGACACCTCGATGGCGTTGAGGGTGACCTGTGGCGGAGGTGGCGCAGGCGCAGAAACGACCACATGCGCATGCCCTTCCTTCCCCCCACGCTGCGCCGTGACATCGAATGTGCCCGCGGAATCCGAGAGGAAAACCCCGTCCGGCTCAATGCTGCCGCCTGAAGCACTCCAGGCAATGATACCGGAAACCGGGGTGCCGAGCACACTGGTGTCGGGCACCGCGAAGGTCACCGCTACACCAACCGAAATGTCTGCAACTTGAGGCTCTATCGCGAGCGTATCCGTGCCGGCGGGAGGAGGTTCGAGCGGATCAACGACGGAGGCATGATCCGCAGTGCACCCGAGAGCGCCGAGCATGATGGCGCAGAGCGAAATCACAGAGAACGAGGAGAGGCGCAGCAGCCGCATCGGAATCTCCACCAACTTGTGGTAGGCCCGCAAACACGAGAGCCGCCAAGCAGACGACCCATCTTGGGGGTCGGCTCGCCGGCGGCTCGGCAGGCATAGCGCCCGGATAACCTAGGCGCGTTAGCTCCGTAGCTCTGCGTCACCGCCTTTGGGCGGTTCTGCTCTTGGCAGCGGCCAGAAACACAGCTATTTGACGATGAGCGAGCAACAACAGGACAAAAAACTACCAGCGCGTTGTCGGTGGTGCAACAGTCAACCGCCGTTCATTTTGCATACAACTCATTAAAGACGAGGAGTTTAGTGCGCTAGATCACATTCACTTGCGTGTAGGAGGCATATGTATTGTTCTTTGTCAACCAAGAGGCGTGCCACTATCGAAACAGTGTAGAGTCAGTGGTTGAGACACACCTGTCCCGGGTACACGTGCCCGCATTGATGCAAGCGCGCCACACCAGTGGATTGATACGTTGGAAATGAGGAAGAATCGGCTCGAACAATGCGCAAGCAATTGCAATTAAATGCCTTGCGCAACGATGTCAGGGCACTTCAAGGCTCCGCCGCTAGCGTGAGACTTGCTTCCACAAGACGGATTACACCTTGGATCCTTGCCATCCGGCAGAAAGTGACTGATGCCAGAAGCTGATCGACGAGACCTCGAGAGTGCCGTTGCAGTCATCGGAATGGCGGGACGTTTTCCCGGTGCCCGTAATGTCGAAGCATTCTGGGGCAATCTACGGAGCGGCGTGGAGTCGATCGAGCAGATCACTGATGAGGCGCTCCGGCTCGATGGCGTGCCTGAAGCGCTCCTCGCAAATCCAGATTACGTGAAGGTGGCGGCGCCACTCGCAGGAATGGAGAACTTCGACGCTCCCTTCTTCGGCTTGAGCCCGCGCGAGGCGGCGATCATGGACCCGCAGCATCGCCAGTTCCTTGAAGTGGCATGGGAAGCGTTGGAGCACGGCGGCTGCGACCCCAAGCGACATGAAGGATTGATCGGGGTCTTCGCCGGTTCCGGTCACAATGCCTACATGCCGTACAATCTCCTTTCAAACCCGTCCATCATGGATAGTTCGGGGCTCTTCCTGGTGCGGCACACCGGCAATGACAAGGACTTCCTCACCACGCGCGTGTCGTACCTCTTCGACCTGCGCGGGCCCAGCCTGAACATCCAAACCGCCTGTAGTACGTCCCTGGTCGCCATCCATGTCGCCGCGCAAAGCCTGCTAGTGAACGAGTGTGACATGGCGCTCGCGGGCGGCGTGACGATCGAACTGCCACATCGTCACGGCTATCACTACGAAGAGGGCGAGATCCTGTCGCCCGACGGCCATTGCCGAGCCTTCGATGCATCGAGCAAGGGAACGGTGTTCGGCAGCGCGGTGGGCGCGGTGCTTCTCAAGCGAGCCATCGACGCGGTCCGCGATGGGGACACGATCCACGCGCTGATCCGGGGATCCGCCGTCAACAACGACGGAGGCCTCAAGGCGGGTTACCTGGCACCGAGCGTCGATGGCCAGGCGCAGGCGATAGCCGGCGCGCTGGCGATCGCGAATGTCTCTCCCGACACGATCAGCTATGTCGAGACACATGGAACGGGCACACCGGTCGGTGATCCCATCGAGATCGCAGCTCTAGCACAAGCCTTTCGCACCGGGACCAAACGGAGCGGATACTGCCGAGTGGGCTCGGTGAAAACGAACATCGGGCACACTGACACCGCTGCGGGCGTCGCGAGCTTCATCAAGGTGGTCGAGGCACTGAGGCATCGAGAGCTCCCGCCTTCACTCCACTTCTCTGTGCCGAACCCAGCATGCAGTTTCGACCAGACCCCATTTGTGGTAAATGCATCGCTGGCGCCGTGGGGCGGGCCCGAGCCTCGCCGAGCAGGCGTCAATTCCCTTGGCGTGGGTGGCACCAACGCGCACGTGATTCTCGAGGAGGCACCACTCGCCCCCGTATCGACGAGGGTCACCGGGCCGCAGGTGCTGACAGTATCGGCGAGGTCGGTGACCGCACTAGCCGGCAACTGCGCCCGACTAGCCGATCATCTTGTGAAGCACCCGGATGTCAACCTCGCGGACGTCGCCTGGACCCTGCAAATGGGCCGGCAGCCGATGCCATACCGCCGCGCGGTCGTGGCAGAGACAGCGACGGAGGCGGCGGCGCTACTCTCCGCGCCGCCGCGCGAGGCGGCCGCGCCGGCAGTGAGCCCGCGTCCAGTGTGCTTCATGTTTGCCGGTGGCGGGGCGCAGTACGCGGGGATGGGTCGCGAACTGTACGAGTCCGAGCCGGTGTATCGCGACGCCGTGGACGAGTGCCTTTCGTTGCTGGCGCCGATCCTCGATTACGACCTTCGGTCGCTGCTCCTGCCCAAGGAAACCGACCGGACCGCGGCCGCCAGTGAGCTCGAGCGGCCGTCGCGAACACTGCCCGCGCTCTTTGTGACGCAGCACGCGCAGGCCCGCCTGTGGAGATCCTGGGGTATCGAGCCAGCGGCCCTGCTCGGCCACAGCATGGGCGAGTACACCGCGGCGCACCTCGCCGGGGTCTTTTCGCTCGAGAATGCATTGCGCCTCGTGCATCTTCGGGGGCAGCTGTTCGAGGCGGTACCGAGCGGCGGCATGCTCAGCGTGGCGCTCGCCGCCGACGAGCTGGCATCACGCCTCCCAGCGGAGCTGTCGATCGCGGCGATCAACGCACCGAACCTGAGCGTGGCCTCGGGGCCGGGTGCAGCGATCGAGTCCCTACAGCGAGGTCTGGAGGCATCGGATATCGATTGCGTTCGGGTGCGCATCCGGATTGCCGCGCATTCCTCCATGCTCGACCCGATCCTAGATCGCTTTCGCGCATTCTTCTCGGGCGTCGTCCTCTCAGCTCCGCAGATGCCGGTCCTGTCCAACCTCACTGGCACGTGGCTTTCTGCTGAGCAAGCGACCAGCGCCGACTATTGGGTGCGCCAGCTACGGGAGACCGTGCGCTTTGCCGAAGGCATCGCCACGGTGGCCGCTGATGCCTCGATTGCACTGCTGGAAGTCGGACCCGGCCGGACGCTCGCGACCCTTGCCCGGCAGCACACGGGCGCAACGCGCGGCCACCCGATCGCGAGTTCGCTGCGGCATCCGGACGAGGCGGTGGACGACCGGCAGTTCATGCTGGACGCCCTGGGGCAGCTCTGGACGGCAGGCGTGCAGGCCGACTGGTCACGCCTCCACCGCGGTGCCCGTCGCCGCAAGATCCCGCTGCCGACCTATGCCTTCGACGCAACGCGTCACTGGATCGACGCCGGGAAGCCGGCGCCAGCCGCGGCCCCGGTGCCCCCGGAACACGCGCTCCGGCGGCGCGAACTGGATGACTGGTTCCTGCAGCCCTCATGGAAGCGGTCGCTGGCGTCGCCGACCTCACCGCCGGTCGCTCCCGTCCTGGTGCTGACCGACGAGCTGGGGGTCTCGCAGGCGCTTACGGGTGCGCTGGAGGCGCGAAGTATCGAGGTGCTCCGCGTCGCTCGCGGCTCCGGGTTTACCTCATCGAAGCCAGGGCACTACACTGTGCGCCCCGAGGTCGTCGACGACTGGCGCGCCCTCCTGCGCGATCTCGGCAGCCAGCCGGCGTTTCCCACGCACATCGTGCATGCGTTCTCCCTCGACGGATGGAGAGACCCGGGGCAAGCGCCGATGCAGGATGGCTACTTCAGCCTGCTGGCGCTGTCGCAGGCGCTCGGCGCTGAGGACATCACATCGCCATTGCGGCTGGTGGCCGTGACGTCAGGCGCACAGATGGTTTCGGGCGAGACGCGGCTGGAGCCGGGTGTTGCGACGATCAATGGCATGCTCAAGGTGCTGCCGCGGGAATTTCCCAACATCGAAGCGCGCGCGGTCGACGTGCTGGTTCCCCTTCCCGACTCCTGGCAGTCCCGGCAACTCGCAGCCCAGCTGGCCGACGAGCTCTCATGTTCGGCGGACGCGGATACGATCGCCTTGCGGGGTGATGATCGATGGTTGCGCACGTGGGAGCCGATCGCACTACCATCCCGTGATGACTCCCAACTGATCCGCCGGGGCGGGACCTACCTCATCACTGGCGGTCTGGGCGGCATCGGCCTCGCACTGGCCCAGCATCTCGCGGAACGCTTCGCGCCCAAACTGATACTGCTCTCGCGGACGCCGGCGTCAAGCGCGCATCGACGTCTCGCAATCGAAGCGCTTGAGCAGGCCGGTGCCACGGTGATGGTGGCCGTTGCCGACGTGACAGAGGAAGCCGCGCTGTCCGTCGCCCTGGCTACTGCGCGCCAGCGGTTCGGTCCCATTCAGGGCGTGTTTCATACCGCTGGTGTCCTCAGTGATGGCGTGATCCAGCTGAAGGATCCGGCCACCAGCGCCTCGGTCTTCGCGCCGAAGGTGGCGGGAACGCTCGCACTGGAGGCGGCGACCGCTGGCGACCCGCTCGATTTTCTCATGCTGTTCTCGTCGGTCAGCGCCATTGCCGGCCCGGCGGGCCAGGTGGACTACGCCGCTGCCAATGCCTTCCTCGATGCCTACGCGCCCGCACGGCGGGCACGCGACGGCGTCCGGGCCATCTCGGTAAATTGGGCGGCGTGGCGCGACGTCGGCATGGCGGCGACCATGGCGCGCGACCTAGGCATGCTGGGCGTTTCTGCTGCGCCGTACCCCGTGCTCGCACGTGCGGCGAGTGCCGATGGGATCGAACAGCTCTTCACCGGGCGCATGTCGGCAGCGGAGACCTGGATGCTCAGGGAACATCGCGTGCGCGGCGGGGACACGCTCATTCCTGGCACAGGGCACCTCGAGCTGGCGCGTGCCGCTTTCCAGCATGGGAAGCCTGGGGGCCGGCTCGAACTCGCCGACGTGGCATTCCGCACCCCGCTCTCCGTGGGCGACGAGGTCGAGGTGGGAGTGCGCCTCGTTCCGAGTGCGCGAGGAATGCGGTTTTCGGTCTTGAGCCGGGTGCCCGGCACGAGCACCGACTGGACAGAACACAGCTCGGGCCATGTCGGCGCACTCACGGACGAACCGCGCGAGCCTCTCGACATCGCATCGATTGCGGCGCGATGCCATCCGCTCGCCGGCTCGGGCGCGGGCGACGTCGTGCAGCATGCGCACCTCGAGTTCGGGCCGCGCTGGCACAACGTGTCGGCGATTAGTTTCGCCCCGGGCGAGGCGCTCCTGCAGCTGCAGCTGGACGCCAGCTTCGCCGATGATCTTGCCCGCGCGCATCTTCACCCCGCGCTGCTCGACATGGCAACGGCCGGGGCACAGGCGCTGATTCCCGGCTTCGATGCCACGCGCGACTTCTTCGTGCCGGCGGCATATGAGCGACTGCGCATGCACGCCCCCTTGCCGGCTTCGTGCGTAAGCCACGTGACGCTGCGCACCGAGACCGAAACCGGCGCCGATATCGCCATGTTCGATGTCGTCATCGCGGCGCCATCGGGCGACTGCATCGTCGAGGTCGAGGGCTTCACCATGGCGCGCGTGCGGGATCGTCACCTGCTCAAAGGCCGTCCAGGGGGCGCGAGCGGCACCCCCTACCGAGAGCCGGACACGCACCGTCATCCCGCACTCGCCAACCGGATTCTCGAATTGGGGTTACGCGATGGCATCCGCACCGCGGAGGGCATGCTGATCATCGAGCGCCTGCTCGCCGGTCGCGTTCCTGCGCAAGTGGTCGTATCGCCCCACGACCTCGACCGGTGGATCGCCGAGCTGTCAGCCCCCGCGTCGGCGTGGGCGCCAGCCGCCGTTGCGCCGGCCGCGGCGCGGCGTGATTTCTCAGCGGTGGCAGCGGTCCTGGCCTCGTTGCGGGCGGTTCGCGAGGCGGCAGTGGTGGAACACATCGACCAGGCGGGCGAACAACGAGTGGTCGCCTACGTGGCGTTCGTTCCCGGGGAACACGCGACGAACAGCGAGCTCCGGAGGGCATGCCGGCAGACGCTGTCGGTCGACCTCATTCCGCAGACGTTCATGGAGCTGGACGACCTTCCCCACGACGCATCCGGTACAGTCGCGCTGGACCAGCTGTCCAACCCGTTCGGCGTGGTCGTGGCGGCGGCCGGACCCGATACAGAGATGGAAAGGATCATCGCCGCCTTGTGGGTTGACCTGCTGGGCACGACCACGGTGCGTCGTCACGACAACTTCTTCGATGTCGGGGGCCACTCTCTCCTTTCCATGCGCCTCATCTCTCGCGTCGCGAAGAAGACAGGGGTCCGCCTGCTGCACGAGCACATCGTCGCGAGCACGCTCCAGCAACTCGCTGCCCGTGTCGAACAGTCGAGCGGAATGGGCGCAGCATGAACCCGATGTATTTCGGCGCATCCGCCGCGCCACTCTTCGGCGTATATCACCCGCCGCTGGCCCGCAGCGCGGCTCCGCGCTGCGTGCTGCTCTGCCCGCCGGTGGGCCAGGAGTACATCCGCGCGCACCGCGCCTTTCGCCAGCTGGGGATCGCCCTGGCACGGGCCGGCCACCACGTCCTCCGGTTCGACTACAGCGGGACCGGTGACTCGGCGGGCGACGGCACGGGTGTGTCGCTCGAGCAATGGGAAGGGGACGTGTGCACGGCCGCGGAAGAAATCCGGGATACCAGTGGCGTCGAGCGACTGACCCTGGTGGGACTTCGGCTTGGGGCCACGATGGCACTCCGCGCCTCCCGCCCCGTGGCCGCCGACGACCTGGTACTGTGGGACCCGGTCACGGATGGCGGGTCGTACCTCGAGGAACTCTACGCCACGTACCTAGTGTCGCACCGGGAACAGCAGCTGTCCGCCGGGGGAGAGCTGATCGGGATCGGGGGGCTTCCTGCGCCCAGCGCACTGGTGCGTGGGATCGGCGACATAGCAGTGGAGGGTTTGCCACTCCCTGCCCTCAAGCGCGTGCTCGTCGTGTGCACGACGCCCGATGCGGCCGCGCGCGAACTTGTGGCCCGGCTGGGAACGGCTGGGGCCAACAGCCGGTATGTCGACGTGCCGATGTCAGGCCGATGGGATGACGCGGACACGGTCGGTGCCGTGCTGCTTCCACGGGCAGTGCTGCAGGCCATATCTTCGCACATCAGCGATGCAGCGTGAGGCAAGGACTGTGAGAGAACGCGCACTTCGATTTGGCCCGTCAGAGGGGCTCATCGGCATCGTCACCGAACCGCGACAGCCGCGGCAGAGCGCGCCGATGGCCGTGTTCCTCAACTCCGGCCTGGTGCACCGGATCGGCGTTTCCCGCCTGTACGTGAACATGGCGCGGGCCCTCGCCGCCGATGGCATCACCAGCCTTCGCTTCGATTTTTCCGGCATCGGTGACAGCGATCCCCGCCGTGACAGCCTCACCTTCGAGCAAGGTGCGGTGGAAGAAGTCGGCAATGCGATCGACTATCTCATCTCGTCGCGGGGCGCCTCACAGATTGTCCTGGTGGGACTCTGCTCCGGAGCCGACATGGCCTTCTACGCGGCGCTCACGGACGAGCGGGTGATCGCGATGTGCATGCTGGACCCGTTCGTGTACCGCACGCCGTACTTCCAGGTCCTACGATACGGCCCGCGAATCCTGAGCCGCACCAGCTGGCGCAACTTGGTCACCGGCCGGAACAAGATCGGCCGGGCCATACGGCGACTGGCAAGTGCGCGAGATCAAGAGGCGGATATGGAAGCGGGCAGCGACATGGTGATATCGCCCTACTCGCGGACGTTCCCGCCAAAGGCCAAGGTGGTGGCCGGCCTCAGGACGCTGGCAGATCGCGGCGTAAAGATGCTGAACATTTTTTCGTCGGGGATGGAACACGACTACAACCACCAAGGGCAGTATCGCCGCACGTTTCGCGACGTGCCGTTTCGCGGGTTGATGGAGGAGTACTACTTCCCGGCGGCCGATCATGTCTTCTCGCGACTAGAGCAGCAGCAGCGCGCGGTCGAGCTACTGCGCTCCTGGTTCCGGTCGAATTGCCCGGGGCCCACAGACCCTGCGAGTTCCCTCCCGGTCCAGGCGGTGAGCGCAAGGGTCTAGAGTCCCATGCGCATGGCCATGGCGTGGGCGTACACGTAGTAGCCTTCGGTGAGGGCCTTCACCGAGTAGGACTGGCCGCAGACTTCGGTGCCGATCGGGCTCGGGTGTTGGCCGCGAACTGGGCCAGCGCCGCGTCGGCCTGGGTCAGGTAGCCCGCCCCGGCCCCGTCGTGGTAGGCCCGGTAGTACGCCATCGTCTGCAGCAGCGCCAGCCCCCGCATGTCTGCCAGCGTCACCTGCGGATCCCCCTTCGTCCAGTCCGACCAGTAGTGCCACGTCTTGTACGTCGGTCGTACTGCGTCATCAGGAAGTCGGCGTTGTGCTGGATCGCCGCCTTCACCCCGCCCACCTGGCTCGGGCCCCGGTACTCCATATAGAGCGACAGATAGTATGCCCGCAGCGCCGCCATGAAGTTCGACTGGAAGTTCTGGTCCTGGCCCCGCGTGTCCGGTCCCGTACTCCGTCCACGCCCCGTTGGCGTCCTGCCGCGTCAACTGCAACTGCGCCAGCCCATCCATCCACTGCACCGGCGTGTAGCCCCCCAGCGAGCTGCTCCCATACCCCAGGAGCCACGCCTGCAGTGCCCAGCCGATGTTCCGCCCCGTGATCCGGCCCTCGTCGTAGCCCGGGTTGCTCGGGCTCGCGAACCAGCTGTTCATCGACCCTTGCGCCATCAACAGCACCGTACTCCGGTAGCTCGGCACTCCCGTCCACCAGTACGCCATGCCCATCGACAGCACGTTCTGGTACTGCCACTGCTGCCAGGTCTGCTGGAAGTTCCGCGTGACCGCCGCCTGGCGCAGCCCCCGCTCGAAGAACTTGATATCCCCGCCCCGCGCCCAGTAGAGGATCCGGTTCTTCGGCTGGTCGTCTTTGCTGTTCAACGCCTCCACGTTCGGCGTCACGTCCGTCTCCGTCCCCGTCACCGTCTCCCCACACGTCTCCCAGCGATAGTTCGCTGCGTGGCATAGTCGGCATCGATCTGTGCCCACGTGCCCGTCACCTCGCTCAACGGCACCAGCGGGCCCCACACCGCCGCCACCCGCGCCTTGAAGTGCGCCGGCGGCAACTGCCACACCCCGTCCGGCACGTCCTTGATCGCCCCCGCAGTCTTCCCCAGCCGCGTCACGCTCGAGCCGCTGAAGCGCAGCTCATACCCGCTCACCGGCATACCCTTCGTCAGCGTCCCCGCGTTCGCCTGCACCAGCAGCGAGATCACCGACCCATCCGCATACCGCCCCTCCAGCGCCTCGATGTACGCCGGCACCTCCACCCCGTTCCGCCAGAGCCCCACCCCGCTCACCGCCCCCGGCTGCACCTGCCCCGGCTGCAGCGGCACCCCCGCGCTCATCAGCGTGGCCCCGCTCCCGCTCGCCAGCCGCTGCGCCACCAGGGCCAACCCGCTCCCACTCGGCGGCGGCGGCGGCGCCGACAGCCGTCAGCGTGATC
>CAWJJB010000003.1:0-21889 GCA_963843115.1 uncultured Gemmatimonadales bacterium
TCACCACAAGCGCGCCGCCGATGGCGGGAAGGAGCCGGTCCTGCCCGAGAGATGGGCTCGTGAACATCCCTGTTCGCGGCGGTCGATGAGGCAGGCCATGAGGAACAGGCCGAGCGCGACCGGCGCGATGGCAAACTTGAAGGTGATGGCCACCGCCGCCGCGGCACCCGCCGCCGCCGACCGCCGTCGGGAAGCCGGTGCGGTCAGGAGGGCAACCACGCAGAACAGCGGCGCCGACAGAACCATGGCCGGTTGTGTGAGGTGCCACTCCGTTGACAACGCGTAGTACGATCCTACTGTCAGGGCCGGCAGGACGGGCGCGAGCCATTTGATCACGAGGTAGCGCCTGACGGACGGGAACTGCAGGATGGCGAACGCCATCATGTACACCGAGTTCGAACACGTGTAGTCCCATTTCGGTAAAGCCGAACGTGCTGCCGGCCGCCCAGTGGAAGATGTAGATGCCCGGCTGCTTCAGATCCCAGAAGTCCCGGTACAGCATTTCGCCGCCGGCTAGCGCCTTGGCACCGAGTTGGTATAGTGCCGCATCTCCATGAAGCGGTATGGGCAGGTTGACCCAGCCCGCCAGTCCTACGGCAAGGACGACAATCATGAGTTCTATGAGAATTCTCGGCCGCATCCCCGTCTCTACTGCAAACTTGGGGCCGATTGTGCCCAGTGCGGCGTTCCGCGGAGTTACGTTTCCCGGGTGACGAACCCGATCAGTTTCGCCTCCGCCATGATCCGCTCTTCCAGCTGGGCGTGGCACTCGTTGCCCTGGTCGTGGCGTGCGGGCTCCTGGCACCCTGGCTGGCGCCCGACAGCCCGATTCTGGGCGACCTGCAGAACGGCTACCTCCTCCCGCCCGGTCGCCATCACCTCTTCGGCACCGACACCCAGGGTCGGGACATCCTCAGCCGCGTCATCTACGGCGCGCGCATCTCGCTCGGCGTGGGTCTCATCGCCCAGTCGGTGGCGCTCCTGCTTGGCGTCACCCTTGGCCTGGTGGCGGGATACTACGGCCGTTGGGTCGACGCGCTCGTCATGCGCCTTGCCGACATCACCCTGGCATTCCCGACCCTCCTGCTCCTCATCGCCGTGGCTGCCGCCGTGCGCCCATCGCTCCCGGTCGTGTTCGTTGTCATCGGTATTGTCGGTTGGGCTGCCATGGCTCGGCTCGTTCGCAGCCAGGTGCTCGTGCTCCGGAGCGCTGACTATGTCCTCGCCTCCCGCGCACTCGGCGCCCGCGACCGCCAGATCCTCTGGCGTCACCTCCTGCCCAACATCCGTGGCCCCGTCATCGTCGCCGCCACGCTCGGCATCGCCGGGGCCATCATGGCGGAGGCCGCACTCTCGTTCATAGGTTTGGGCGCCCAGCCGCCCACGCCAAGCTGGGGCGCCATGGTCGCTGACGGCCGCGACCTGCTGCGCGTTGCGCCGTGGGTCTCCGTCGCACCCGGCATCGCGATCGGACTGGCGGTGATGGGCTTCAACCTGGTGGGTGACGCGCTCCGGGAACTGTACGACCCCAAGCTGCGGAGTCGGGGCTAGGCCCTGGCGCGGAACGGGCGCCTCGTCACGCAGGGCCTACCGGCTTCGCGGCGGAGGGTTGGCCTCGTCGAGCGAGACCTGCCGGCTATCGCGGTGAAGGGTGGGCCTCTGCGAGCTGCGGACCTGCCGGCTATCGCGGCGAAGGGGAGGGCTGCGTCGAGCGAGGACCTGCCGGCGTCCCCTGCAACAGGGCGGCCGTCAGGCCGCCCCAAGAGCAAACTGTTGCGCCGAGCCGAAGGTCCTCGCGAGACGCGGCCCGCCCTCGCCGCGAGACGCGGCCCGCCCTCGCCGCCGAAGGAGCCCGCTCACGGAGCCTCGATGCCATTCGATCCAGCCGAGCTGCGAAAGTCAGATTTTCCCTGGACCGCCGAGACCTCCTATCTCGACAGCGCCAGCATCGGCCCCATGCCCGCCCGCACCCTCGCCGCACTCGACGCCTTCAACCGCATGCGATGCACCCCGCACCGCATCCCCAAGGACGTCCAGTTCGCCACCCTCACCCGGGCCCGGTCCCTCGCGGCGCGCCTTCTCAATGTCAGCGACTCCGAAATCGCGCTCTCCACCAATACCAGTTTTGGCCTCAACGTCGCCGCCGGTGCGCTGCCACTGCGGCGTGGCGACGTCGTCCTCGTCAGCGATCGCGAGTTCCCCGCCAACGTGTATCCCTGGATGAAGCTCGCCGAACGCGGCATCCAGATGGAATTGGTGCCCGTGACACCCGACGGCTGGCCCGACGAGGATCGACTCCTGCAGCGCCTCGAGGATCCCCGCGTCAGGGTGCTCGCCGTCTCGCTGGTGCAGTTCAGCAACGGGTACACCATCGACCTTGCAGCGATCTCGAAGGCCACCCGCGCCACCGGCACGTGGCTGGTCGTCGATGCCATCCAGGGATTGGGCCAGCTCCCGGTCGATCTCAGAGAGACACCCGTCGACATCCTCTCGACTGGTGCGCAGAAGTGGCTGCTGTCCCCGTGGGGAAGTGGCTTCTTCTATGCGCGGAAGGAAATTCTCGAGCAGCTCACGCCACCCTTCGCCGGATGGCTCGCTTTTCAGGGTACCGACGACTTCGGTAGGCTCACCGATTACAACCCGGAGTGGCGCGACGATTCCCGCCGCTTCGAGCTGATCACCCTCCCGTACCAGGACTTCGCGGCGATGAACACCTCGCTCGAGCTGATTCTCGATGTCGGCGTGCCCGAGATCGCCGCGCACCTGCAGCGCGTGCAGAAGCCACTGCTCGACCTCGCCGCGCGTCGCGATATCCCCATCACTTCACCCTTGGGCAGACACGGCTCTGCAATCGTCTGTCTCAAGGTGCCCGACGCTGCCATGCTCCATGGCGTCCTCCGCGCGAATGAGGTGATCTGCAGCCTCAGGGAGGGCTCGCTTCGCTTCAGCCCGCACCTCTTCAACAGCATCGACGACGTCGCGCGAGCGGCGGAAGAGCTCGAAAGGGCCATGGCATCTTGAACGGAGCGAAGGAAGGGATACGGCGGGCGGTGGGTGAGCTCGTCGAGCGAGTACCTGCCGCAGCCAGGTGTTGGTCACGTGCAGGCGGCGGTAGGTCTCGTCGAGTGAGGACCTGCCGGAGCCAGGTGTTGGTCACGTGCAGGCGGCGGTGGGTCTCGTCGAGTGAGGACCTGCCGGAGCCAGATGTTGCTGGCGTGCGGGCGCTGGGTGGGTCTCGTCGAGTGGGACCTGCGGGAGCCAGGTGTTGGTCGCGTGCGGGCAGTGGGTGGGTCTCGTCGAGTGAGGACCTGCCGGCGGCGGACCTGAACCTCACCCGGGTACCAGCACGCCGTGCCGAAGGTCCGAACGAGACGAGCCCACCCACAGCCCACCCACAGCCCACCCACAGCCCACCCACAGCCCACCCACCGCCGGCCCCGTCCGCCACTCGCCCTAGGCCACAACCAGCATTGCGTAATTCTTCTTCCCCTTCTGCAGCATCACATACCGCCCCGCCAGCAGGTCCTCCTCAGTCAGCACCCGACCCGCTTCCACCACCACACCGTTCACCGAAAATCCCTTTCCCTCCAGCCCCCGCTTCGCATCACCCTTCGACGTCGCCAGCCCCGCCGTCACCAGCGCCGCACCAATCGGAAGGCCGGCCGCCAGCTCCGCCATCGACAGGCCCGCAACTGGCACCTCTCCTTCCAGCACCTCGAGGATCTCCGGCGCAGCTGCCACCAGCGGCTGCCCCCCGAAAAGGATCTCGCTCGCCGCGATCACCCGGTCTGCCGTTTCCCGCCCGTGCACCCGGCTCGTCACGTCCAGCGCCAGCCGTCGCTGCGCCACTCGGCGCCCCGGATCCTTGGCCTGCTCAGCCAGCAGGGCCTCGATCTCATCCAGCTCCATGAACGTGAACAGCCGGAGCCATCCCGCCACGTCCCGGTCATCGGTGTTGAGCCAGAACTGGTAGAACTTGTACGGGCTCGTCTTCCGCGGGTCGAGCCAGACATTCCCCTCTTCACTCTTCCCGAACTTGTTGCCCCCGGCCGTCGTCAGCAGCGGAAAGACAAGCCCGTGTACCGACTTCTGTTCCCGGCGACCGATCAACTCGATCCCGGCAGTGATGTTTCCCCACTGGTCGCTGCCGCCCATCTGCAGCTCGACCTGCATCGACTGGTGCAGGTGCCAGAAGTCGTACGCCTGCACCAGCATGTAGGTGAACTCGGTAAACGAAATCCCGGAGTCCATCCGGCTCTTCACCGAATCCTTCTGCAGCATGTAGTTCACGGTGAAGTGCTTCCCCGTGTCTCGCAGGAACTCCAGCAGGTTGAGCCCCCTGAGCCAGTCGGCGTTGTTCACCAGCACCGCCGCCTGGTCACCCGAAAAATCCAGGAATTGCTCCAGCTGGCCCCGGATCGCGGCCGCGTTCGCATCCACCTGCTCCAGCGTGAGCATCGGCCGCTCGTTACGCTTGCCGCTTGGGTCGCCCACCATTCCGGTGCCACCACCCACCAGCACCACCGGCTTCCCGCCGGTGCGTTGCAGCCACGCCAGGCCCATCACCGGCACCAGGTTGCCCACATGCAGCGAGTCCGCCGTGGGATCGAACCCCACGTATCCCGTGATGGCTTTTTGCGCCAGGCGTTCGGCCAGTCCAGGCGTGGCGTCGTGCAGGAATCCACGGGTTCTGGCGAGGGCAAGAATGTCCGTCATGGCGGGCAACAGTAGCCGCTCAAGTGGCGGCCCGGCAAGGCGATTGGCCCCGCTGGCTCCCGGCCAACTGGTCCCTTAGGTTCAGTGCAATGTCCGACTCTGCCGCCAACTCGACGCCCCGCTGGCGCTCGCCCGGTGTCGTCCGTGCCGTTGTTCTCGCGATCCTCGGTGTCACCACCCTCGGCTTGGCGATCGGGCTGGCCGCCTGGCTCACCGTGTGCCGCAACAATGCCTGCCCGTCGCTCGACGCCCTTGGCGAGTACGATCCCGCCCAGGCCTCCAAGGTCTACGCTGCTGACGGCCGGCTGATCACCGACCTCGGCCTCGAGCGCCGCACAGTCGTTCCGCTCAACGAGATCTCGCCGGCCGTCAAGGAGGCTTTTCTCGCCACCGAGGACAAGCGCTTCTACGAGCATCACGGGATCGACTGGATTCGCGTGGCCGGTGCCGCGAAGGGCGCCCTCCTCGGCGGGCGCGTCACCGGGGCCTCGACCATCACCATGCAGCTCGCCGGCAACCTCTTTCCCGAGGATATCAACCGTCGCGATCGCAGCATTGGGAGAAAGCTGCGTGAGATGCACGTGGCGCTCGACATCGAGAAGCGCTACTCCAAGGACAAGATCCTCGAGCTCTACCTGAACCAGATCGATCTCGGCAACCGTGCCTACGGTGTCGAGGTGGCGAGCCAGCGCTACTTCGGCAAGAGCGCCCGCGAGCTCAACATCGCTGAGGCCGCGACGCTGGCAGCGATCCCCAAGGCGCCGCCGACCTACAACCCTCGTC
Organism: uncultured Gemmatimonadales bacterium; assembly: GCA_963843115.1. Classification (GTDB taxonomy): domain Bacteria; phylum Gemmatimonadota; class Gemmatimonadetes; order Gemmatimonadales; family GWC2-71-9; genus JAGGAG01. The sequence goes on from CAWJJB010000003.1 coordinate 5,500, forward strand.
GTCGCCCCGCCCGGAACGTGCAGCGCCGCAACCTCGTCATCGGCCTCATGCGCGATGGCGGCTTGATCAATGACCAGGAGGCCGAACGCTGGCGTGCCTTCCCGCTGCTGCTCTCCTCGCGGAGCGACTTCAGTGGTGTCGCGGAATACTTCGTGGAGTACGTCCGCCAGCAGATGCAGGCCCGCTTCGGCGAGGACCTCTACCGGAAGGGCCTCCGCATCTACACCACGCTCGACCTGGACATGCAGCTCGCCGCTGAGCGCGCCCTGGAGGGACAACTCACCGCCATCGAGGCCGGTGGGCCCCGTTACGGCCGGTTTCCTCACACCACCTATGCGCAGTACCTCGAGAGCCGCGAAGAGGGCGCCGACGCGCCCGCCGTGTCACCCTACCTGCAGGGGCTGGTCGTCACGCTCGAGGCGCAGACGGGGTATATCCGTGCCTGGGTAGGCGGCCGCGACTTCGAGCACAGCAAGTTCAACCGCGTGAACCAGTCGCGCCGGCAGCCCGGCTCCATCTTCAAGCCCTTTGTCTACACTGCCGCGCTCGAGTCGGGGCATCCTCTCTCCGAGATCATCGTGGATGACAGCCTGTCCATGGATTTTCCGGGACAGGATACCTGGACGCCGCAGAACTACGACCACAAGTTCGAGGGCCGCATGACGCTGCGTCGTGCCCTCTACCAGAGTCGCAACATCCCGGCGATCAAGCTTGGCATGGAGGTGGGCCTCGAGAATGTTCTCGATGAGGCCCGCCGCTTCGGCGTCACCACCAACGTCGCACCGGTACCGTCCATCAGCATCGGTGCCGCCGACGTGGTGCCGCTCGAGATCATCTCGGCCTACACCGCCTTCGCCAATGACGGGCAGCGCGCCGAGCCGCAGGGCATTCTCCGCGTGGAGGACAGCGACGGCAACATCCTCTGGCAACCTGCGGTGCGACGTATCCAGGTGCTCGAGCCCTCGGTGGCGTGGCTCATCACCGATGTGCTGCGCGATGTCGTGCGCCGTGGCACAGCCGCCGGCACCGTTGGCGGGCAGATCAACTTCACGGCGGCCGGGAAGACCGGCACCACCAACGATGGCTTCGATGTCTGGTTCGTCGGCTTCACCCCTGAGCTCGTCACCGGGGTGTGGATCGGCTTCGACCAACCGAAGAAGATCATGAACAACGCGCAGGGTGGCCGTCTTGCCGCGCCGGCGTGGACAGCGATGATGAAGGAGGTCTACGACCGCCGCTCAGCCAAGTTCCAGTGGAGTCGGCCGGAAGACCTCCAGGTCGCCGAGATCGACAGCACCACCGGGTTCCTTGCGACGCCTTTCTGCCCTCGTCCGGTGCGCTATGTGGAGTCCTTTGCTCCCGGCACCGTACCGACCACCTACTGTCCGGTTCATTCGCAGATGCTCGGCATTCCCGGCATGACACCGAGCGCACAGCCGATCCCGGCAGCCACGGGTGCTGAGGTCACACCCCCGCCCTTCGCGCCCTCAGCGCCCCGCCGGTGCCTCCGGCACCGGCGCCATGGGCGGCCAGGGCCCTCCGCCTTCTTCGTCAACTCCGCCCCCTCGCCGTTGATGCCGCCGCGGCGACTCGCGGCCGACTGGGTCTTTCCGGGAGTGGCACCGCCGATCCGTGATGGTGCCATCCTCATTGACGACCATGGCCGCATCGTCGCAGTGGGCCCCGACGTCGGCGGCGAGGTGCCTTCGCCGCCGGGCGTGCCCAATGAGTACTTCCCCAATGCCGCCCTCCTGCCTGGCCTGGTCAACGCGCACACCCATCTCGAACTCACCGGGCTCGCATCGGCACTCGACGAACCCGACTTTCCCTCCTGGATCCGCCGGCTGCGCGCGCTCAAGGCCGAGCGGACCGCGGAACAGTTTGTGGAGGCGGCGAAGCAGGGCATTCGCGAGGGATGGGCGGCGGGCGTCACCACCATCGCCGATACCGGCGACACCGGCGCTGTGGCGCACGCCCTGGCCGAGCTCGGTGGTCGTGGCGTGGTGTACCAGGAAGTCTTCGGGCCGCATCCGGCGCAGGCGACCGAGAGCATGGCGGCCCTGAAGGCTGCGGTTGCTGTGCTCCGGCCACTCGAGGTGCCTGACAGGCTGCGCATCGGCGTATCGCCTCACGCACCCTACACCGTGAGTGGCCCCCTCTTTCATGAAGTGGCGACGTGGGCCCGGGAGGAGAATCTTCCGCTCGCCCTGCATCTGGCGGAGTCGATTGAGGAATCACAGCTTCTCTGCGATGCCTCGGGCGGCTTTGCCGACGCCTGGGAGAAGCGCGGCATCCCGGATCCAGCACCGCTCGGCATGAGTCCGGTTGCCTGGGTCGATCACCACATGGTCCTGGCCGACGATACCCTCTGTATTCATGCGGTACGGGTGTCCGCCTCCGACATTGCGATCCTTGCTCGGCGCCGGGTGGGCATCGCGCACTGCCCCCTCTCCAACCGGGCGCATCGTCATGGCAATGCGCCACTGGCTGAATTTCTCGAGGCCGGGCTCCGCGTAGGGGTAGGTACAGATTCGGTACTCAGCGTAGGGTCGCTCGACCTCCTGGCCGCCGCGCGGGAGGCACGCGCGATTGCTGGCCTGGGCGCGTTGGACGCCATCGCACTGGTCACCTGGCAGGCCGCTGCCGCGATCGGGTTCCTGAACGGGGTCGGCTCCCTGACCGAGGGAGCCGAAGCCGATGTCGCTGTCTTCGCCATGACGCACGACAGTCACGACCCGCAGGAGGAATTGCTGTCTGGCAGGAGAGCGGTGCTCGCCACCTTTGTTGCCGGGCGTGAAGTCTACCGGAGGGCTCCCGAATGAAGCTTCAGCGGCATGCCGCCATTCTCCGCCTTGTTCACGACCAGCGCATCCGGAGCCAGGACGATCTCCGCAAGGCGCTCAAGGCCGCCAATTTCTCCGTTACCCAGGCGACCCTCTCGCGCGATGTTCGCGAGCTCGGGCTCGCCAAGCTCAGCGACGCCAAGGGTTCCTACTACGCCCAGCCTGGCGAGAGCGGCGTCCGTCCCGATTTTCAGGCGGTGCTCGGCGCGCTGCTCACTGGTGTGGATGGGGTGGGCCCGCTGCTGGTGCTGCGCACCGCCAATGGCTCGGCGGGTGCCGTGGCGGTGGCGATCGATCAGGCATCCTGGAAAGAGATCCTCGGCACCGTGGCTGGCGAGGATACCCTGCTGATCATTACACGGAGCGAGAAGGCTCGGGAGCGGGTGGCGGGGCGGCTTCGGGGGATCCTGGGACGCTAGCATTGTCCGCGGTACGCCTGGCCCACGCGGCGTGCAGGTCGATTTTCGCATAGGGCTTATCCTGCCCTCCCAGGGTGTACTCCAGCCCGAACTCCGAGGCCCATCGCAGCAACACCTCCTGCTCTCCCGGACGCGCCGCATCGTCCAGCAGGATCACCGTGTCGGGTGCCAGCAGCGTGTGGATCTGGGGGATCAGCCCGTAGCGCCCACCCGTAGTCGAGGCAGGGGGCCCGTCACACAGCACCAGGCCCAATCCAGCCGGCAGCTCGGGGTGCGGTGCATACCAGTCGTAGTGACCGTATGAAACGAGTGGCGCGTAGACCAGCGTCACGTGCGACAGCCCCAGGCGCTGAACGTGCCTGAACATGCGCCAGTACCAGTCTTCGTCATGCTCCAGGCTGTACACCTCGAACTTCTGGTGTTCTGCAGCGATACCCAGTAAGAGGGTCGACAGCCCCGATCCGCACTCGAGCACCGGGGCCCGACTGAGCCACGCATGGTGCCAGAGTTCGGTGATCAGCTCTTCCTGCAGGGCCCAGGGGTTTCCCCATCCGTACATCAGCTGCCGCACCGTCTCGTCGCTCAGCGGCACATACGCGTCGTGCGTCCGGATCATGTTGAGTGCCCGGCGCAACTGCAGGTCGCGGTACCACTGCCCTAAGCGGCCGCGGATTGGCGACGGCAGCAATTCCTTGAGCCGGCTGAGCGGGTCGACGGGGTTTGCCATCCGTCTCATACCCACTAACGCCCAACAGAATTCGGCGTTGTTACGTTCGGACTTGTTGTAGCGGCTGTGCAACGATTGGCTCGGCGCTCTTGTCAACTCGAAATTCTGGATGAATTCTATTGGGCTGGGGGAATTGATTCGCTGGCGGGGGCCGAGATGATAAAGGCAATCCTCAAGAGCGTAGCCGTCAGGCTGCCTCACAGTTGGCAGGTGGCACTCAGGCGAGTGCACTACCGCCGGCAAATCCGCCGGGGGCGGTTTCGCCTCGACGGTAATGAGGAGGCTGTCGTGGAGACCTTGGTGCGTCCAGGCGACTGGGTGCTCGATGTCGGTGCCAACGTGGGCCAGTACGCCGTGATCTTTTCCCGCATTGTGGGGCCGACGGGACGCGTCATTGCGCTGGAGCCCATTCCGCAGGCATTTGCCCTCCTGGCAACGAATTGCGACGCCCTTTCGGTGCAGAATGTCACTCTGCTCAACCTGGCGGCATCCGACCGCAGTGCGGTGCGCGGGATGTCCATTCCGCGCTGGGGCACTGGAGAGCCCAAGACCACGGGAGCACGAATCGCGACCGACGACGACGCTGTCGATGCCTGGGTCCAGACGGTGGCACTCGACGCCCTTCAGTTTCCCACCCGCATTTCCCTGGTCAAGATCGACACCAGGGGCCATGAAATGAACGTGCTTCGTGGGATGACCAACCTCCTCAGCCGCGAGCGTCCGCACCTCATCATCGAGGCAAGCTCCGACGGGATCGTGCCGTTTCTCGCCGACTTCGGCTATCGCATCTCGTCCCTCAGCGGGGTCGCCAACCTCGTTTTCATCCACCGCCAGGCCGAGGTGGCTGAGGCTGGTAAGGCCTTGCTCCGCCTCACCTAAGGTGGTTACGATCCGTTGGGTAAAATCGGGGGAATATTGAGCCTGCGCTGCCTTGCCCTGAATGCGTCATTCGAGCCCCTGACCATGGTCCCCATGCGTCGGGCGCTTCGGCTTGTCATTGAGGGCAAGGCGGAAATCGTGGAGGCGGACGGGCTCGACCTCGTCCGAAGTGCCAGGCTGGCGCTGCCCAAACCTGTCATCATCCGCCTCGTCAAGTTCATCCACGTACCCCGCCGCTTCCGCCGACAAGTCACGAACACCTTCCTCTTCGCTCGCGACAGCTACCGCTGCCAGTATTGCCATCGTGGCCATGTGGAGCTCAAGTCGCGCGAGTGCCTCACCCGCGACCACCTCATCCCGATTTCGCGCGGGGGCGGGAACGAGTGGACCAACGTCGTAACGGCCTGCAGCTCGTGTAATACCCGGAAGGGGAATCACCTGCCGCACGAGATCGGGATGTTCCCGCTCACGCAGCCCCACGAGCCGCACTTCGTGCACCTGTCGTGGGCGGTGCGCCGGCTCACGCCCATCCAGGCGAAGTACATCCGGCTGTTCTATGGTGAGGAGGCGCTGCGGGCGTTGGGCGGCTAGTCACACTTCGTTGATCGTTTTCGTGGGCCATCCTTGGGGGTGGCCCCTTTGTTTTGCGGACGTTTCATCGCTGCTATAAATGAAACTGTCAAACATTGCATATTGGTTCCGGTGATGGTGCTCACATAAACGTGTATAAATTGTTGTCCTTCAATCTGTTACATGGGTTTCAGTAGCGAAGAGGAACTCGTACGCTTTATTGTCGCCCCGTCGCGCAACACTTGGCGTGACTCGAACGTTCCGCGCCCGGGTCTCTCTGTAACCCGCAGGTTTTTCGGGCCCTCCGTTTACGAGTTTTTCAGGAAGCAACCCCGTGTCAACTCTCCGAATTCGCCGCCTTGCCGCGGCCGCAATTCTGCTTTGCAGCGCCTTCGCAGGTGCATGCTCCGAGCCCACCGCCATTGATGCCATTGACCAGCCGACGCCCGAGGTCCCTGCGGCCGGCATAGTCCATGTGGCGCCGGACACCGTCACCATGGAGCCGGGCGACTCGATGTACTTCGTCGCGGTTGATAGCCTGGCCGATGGCACCTCTGGCCCCTCCAATGTGGAGTGGTCTGCCACGTCCGGTACCATCGACTCAGCCGGCCTCTATCATGCGCCCTCCCAGCCGGGGTCCTACAGCGTCGTCGCGAAGGGGCCCAATGGGACCGACAGCGCGCTTGTTGTCGTGGCAACGGGCCTGGCCCCTCAGATCGCGTATGCGGTAAGCCGATCGTACTGGCTGGAGATTGCTCCGGGAAGCCTGAGCATTCCCGCCAGCGGTAGCGCTCGGTTCACTGCGGCGTTCAAGACCAGCGATGGTGGCAGCTACAGCATCCGCGCCGTGTGGCGCACCACTGGTGGTTCCATTACCAGCAGCGGCGCGTACACCGCACCGTCAACGCCGGGCTCGTATCTCGTCATCGTCAATCGCGAGGGCGACAGTATTGCTGATTCAGCGCTCGTAACAGTCGGTGGCGGATCCACGGGTGGTACGGGTGGTACGGGTGGTACGGGTGGTTCGGGTGGCCTGCAGCCGCCGCCGACCGGCGGAACCGGCACCGGTGGAACTGGAACTGTTGGTTCCGAGAGCTACAGGCGCTCCGGCTTCTGGATCGAGGTACTGCCCACGACTCTCACGCTCGCTCAGCGCGGAACACGGCAGTTCACCGCGGTGGGCCGCACCGTTGACGGGAAGACGTACAGTGTCCGCGTCAACTGGCGCGCGACCGGGGGCTCGATCTCGTCGAGTGGCTACTACACGGCGCCGTCGTCGAACGGGAACTACCTCGTAATCGCGACGCGGTTTGGAGACGTGCAAACCGATACGACCGTTGTGAAGGTTGGGTCCGGTGGTACCACTACGCCGCCCACCACTCCCCCGCCATCAACGCCGACGTTGTCGGCGGTGGTGCTGACGCCGGCGACGGTGTCGTTGGGGACCGGGAAGACGCAGCAGTTTTCGGCGATCGGTCGGATGAGTGACAACAGCACGAGCGCGGTGAGCGTCACGTGGAGCGCGACGGGCGGCTCGGTGTCCAGTGGTGGGCTCTACACGGCGGGGGGGACGGCGGGGACGTATCGGGTGATCGCGGTGCAGCAGGGGGGGACGAAGGCGGACACGAGTGCGATCACGCTGACGGCGGCGCCGCCGCCGCCGCCGAGTGGGAGCGGGTTGGCCCTGGTGGCGCAGCGGCTGGCGAGCGGGAGCGGGGCCACGCTGATGAGCGCGGGGGTGCCGCTGCAGCCGGGGCAGGTGCAGCCGGGGGCGGTGAGCGGGGTGGGGCTCTGGCAGAACGGGGTGGAGGTGCCGGCGTACATCGAGGCGCTGGAGGGGCGGTATGCGGATGGGTCGGTGATCTCGCTGCTGGTGCAGGCCAACGCGGGGACGCTGACGAAGGGGACGCCGGTGAGCGGGTATGAGCTGCGCTTCAGCGGCTCGAGCGTGACGCGGCTGGGGAAGACCAGCGGGGCGATCAAGGACGTGCCGGACGGGGTGTGGCAGCTGCCGCCGGCGCACTTCAAGGGGCGGGTGGCGGCGGTGTGGGGCCCGGTGGTGCCGTTGAGCGAGGTGACGGGCACGTGGGCGCAGATCGATGCCGACTATGCGCACGCGGCGAACTATCACTGGGAGTCGTGTGGGGAGGCGGTGACGGGGACGGAGGCGAATGTGACGCCGAACGTGGAGGCGTGGAACAGCAAGTACGACCAGCCGAAGAACCGGATCATCTACTGGGCGCGGGGCGGGGACATCAAGTTCTTCGAGCGGGGGCTGCGCCAGGCGGCGGTCACGCGGAACTTCCAGCAGAGCTGGCAGCAGTGGCAGTACCAGAACGTGCTGTCGATGGGCATGGCGTACTGGTGGACGGGAGTGCCGAGCTACCGGAGTACGGTGCTGTTGATGGCGCAAGGGTCGATGAACAGCTGGTTCGCGAGCCCGAGCAACCCGGGCTACGACGAGGGGCGGATCACGGGGCGGAACATCGGCTGGGCACTGCAGGCGTGGCTCCTGGGGTATGGGAGCAGCTCGCTGGGGGGCTACACGCCGGTGCAGTGGATGGATGGGCTGGCGCAGTTGCAGTTGACGCGGCAGGACGCCAACGGGGCGTGGACGGAGTACGGGACGGACACGCGGGGCCAGGACCAGAACTTCCAGTCGAACTTCATGGCGGCGCTGCGGGCATACTATCTGTCGCTCTATATGGAGTACCGGGGCCCGAGCCAGGTGGGCGGGGTGAAGGCGGCGATCCAGCACAACGCCGACTTCCTGATGACGCAGTACGACGGGACGTACAAGACGTGGCACTACTGGTCGGACTGGACGAAGGGGGATCCGCAGGTGACGCTGGCAGACATGCGCGGGCTGGCGCTGCTGCAGACGATGGCGTACTACCGGGCCTACCACGACGGGGCCGGGGCGGGCTACCTGACCCAGGCGGATGCGGCGCTGGCCCAGTTCGCGGCCAACACCCCGAGCCCGATCGGGACGGAAGACTGCGGCCAGTCGTACTCGGTGAAGGCCCTCACCGAAGGCTACTACGTGTACGCCCACGCCATGGCCATGCGCATGGGACTCTAGCAAGCATCATCGTATCCGCCTCGTGGGCGACGCCTTATTCGGTGTCGCCCGCGTCGCGCTTGCGCCCGGGGAGCGAGTGACTAAGTGAATCAAATACCTACACATAGCGACACGATTTTGAATATCGGTGAGGGTTATCTTAAGTCTATTAAATGTAACAAGTTGCACCACATGATTGTAATACTGATCACATCATGAACTGTCGAGAAACAGTGCATTGCTATTCGTATGGATTTTCATGTAGCTTGACCGCGAATTCGACCCTTCCGATCAAGGATCCTCGGTCGAATTGAGGCACGCTGCTTCAGAGCAGAACCGTCGAAAGACGGCGACGCAGAGCCACGGGGCTACAGCTACCCACCACCGGTAGCCACGCCAGCCGAGCCGCCGGCGAGCCGATCTCACAACGAGATCGTGCCACCGGCGGCTCGGTCTTTCTGGCTGGCTCACCTGAAGGCTGCGGGGTTCTCTCCGATGTCATCTGCCCGACTCCAATCACCGATGAACGCGCGCACCAGGAATCTCCTGCTCGCCCTGGCATTGGCGGTATCGGCCTCGTGCAACCTTCAGGAGCCTGCCGCCATCGACGGTTTGGGACCCGATCCTGTCTCCGACACCCTGGTGGTTACGCCCCAGGATGTGACGGTCCCCATGGGTGACTCGGTCACATTCGTTGCGCCGAACGAAACAGTGGATGGTACGCCGGTATCGGGTCCGGTGACTTGGGCGGTGACGGGCGGCTCGGGAGCCACCATCTCCAGTGAAGGAATGTTCTACGCCGCCGAATCCGGCACCTACACCGTGAAGGCCACCCGGGGCGGCCGCACCGGGCATTCCAGGGCAAGGGTCACGAACTCCTCGGCCACGCTCACAGGCATCAGGATTGCGCCCGATGTCCTCACGCTGCAGCCGGGAGCGACCTTCACCTTCGTTGTCAGTGGAATCATGTCCGATGGGACCACCGCCCCCGTTACCGGAACCTGGACGGCAACCGGCGGCACGGTGACGAGCAACGGCACCTACACGGCGGGCTCGACCACGGGACAGTTCCGCGTGATCGTGACGCAGCAGGGCGGCACATTCGCCGATACTTCGGCCGTCACGGTCAGTGCGGCGGCTCCGACGCTGAACGCCGTTGAGCTCACCCCCACATCGGTTAGCCTGGCCCCGGGCGGGATTCAGCAGTTCAGCGCCGTGGGCCGGATGAGTGACAATTCTACGACGGCTGTGACCGTGAGCTGGTCCGCGACCGGTGGGTCGGTGAACGGCTCCGGCCGCTACACTGCAGGTTCCACCGCCGGCACCTTCCGCGTGATCGCCACCCAGCAGGGCGGGACTAAGGCGGACACATCGAGTGTCACCATCACGCCGGCCGCGCCGACGCTCACCGCAGTAGAGGTCACACCCTCCGCGGTAAGTCTGGCACCTGGGGCTACGCAGCAGTTCTCGGCCATCGGTCGCATGTCCGACAACAGCACCTCCAGCGTATCCGTCACCTGGTCGGCCACCGGCGGCTCCGTCTCGGGAAGCGGCGCATACACGGCGGGCGGCACCTCGGGCACCTTCCGCGTTGTCGCCACGCAGCAGGGTGGCACGCGTGCAGACACGGCGACGGTCACCATCGCAACGCCGCCACCCACGGTGACCCTGAGCGCCATTGAGGTGTCGCCCACGAACGCGAGCCTGCTCACGGGCGCCACCCAGCAGTTCTCCGCCGTGGGTCGCATGAGCGACAACTCGACTTCGAGCGTCGCCGTGACCTGGTCGGCCACCGGAGGAACGGTGTCGGGCAGTGGGTTGTACACAGCCGGCGGTAACCCGGGCGCCTATCGCATCATTGCCGTCCAGCAGGGAGGCGCCAAGGCCGATACCTCGGCGATCACGATCAGTGCCCCGGCCCCAACGCTCTCAGCGGTCGAGATCACCCCAACCAGCGTCAGCCTGCAGACCTCGGCGTCGCAGCAGTTCTCGGCCGTGGGTCGCATGAGCGATGGCAGCACGTCCGGTGTCAGCGTCAACTGGACTGCGACGGGAGGCACGATCACGTCGGGCGGTCTCTACAGCGCCAACACCACAGCGGGAACCTTTCGGGTCATCGCGACTCAGCAAGGTGGCACCAGGGCGGATACGGCGAGCGTCACCATCACGGTGCCTCCTCCCATACTGACCGCGATCGAACTCACGCCGGCCTCGGTGTCGCTGACATCGGGTGCGAGTCAGCAGTTCACTACGGTCGGGCGCATGAGCGATGGCAGTACCTCGGCGGTATCAGTGACCTATTCTCAGACTGGCGGGTCGATCACCTCGGGGGGCCGGTACACGGCGGGCAGCACGCCGGGGACATATCGGGTGATCGCAGTGCGGCAGGGGGACACCAAGGCGGACACGTCGAGTGTCACGATCACGGCACCGGCGCCGACGTTGACGGCGGTGGAAGTGACCCCGGCGAGCGCGTCGCTGGCGGCGGGGGCATCGCAGCAGTTCACGGCGCTGGGGCGGATGAGCGACGGGAGTGCCACCAGCGTCAGCGTGACCTGGAGTGCGACCGGTGGCAGCATCACGACCGGCGGCCGGTATACCGCGGGCAGCACCGCGGGGACCTACCGGGTGATCGCGGTGCGCCAAGGCGATACGAAGGCGGATACCTCGACGGTCACGGTGACGGCGAGTGCCCCGACGTTGAGTGCGATCGAAGTCACGCCAGGCAGCGCCTCGCTTGCGACGGGGGCGACGCAGCAGTTTTCGGCGATCGGTCGGATGAGTGACAACAGCACGAGCGCGGTGAGCGTCACGTGGAGCGCGACGGGCGGCTCGGTGTCCAGTGGTGGGCTCTACACGGCGGGGGGGACGGCGGGGACGTATCGGGTGATCGCGGTGCAGCAGGGGGGGACGAAGGCGGACACGAGTGCGATCACGCTGACGGCGGCGCCGCCGCCGCCGCCGAGTGGGAGCGGGTTGGCCCTGGTGGCGCAGCGGCTGGCGAGCGGGAGCGGGGCCACGCTGATGAGCGCGGGGGTGCCGCTGCAGCCGGGGCAGGTGCAGCCGGGGGCGGTGAGCGGGGTGGGGCTCTGGCAGAACGGGGTGGAGGTGCCGGCGTACATCGAGGCGCTGGAGGGGCGGTATGCGGATGGGTCGGTGATCTCGCTGCTGGTGCAGGCCAACGCGGGGACGCTGACGAAGGGGACGCCGGTGAGCGGGTATGAGCTGCGCTTCAGCGGCTCGAGCGTGACGCGGCTGGGGAAGACCAGCGGGGCGATCAAGGACGTGCCGGACGGGGTGTGGCAGCTGCCGCCGGCGCACTTCAAGGGGCGGGTGGCGGCGGTGTGGGGCCCGGTGGTGCCGTTGAGCGAGGTGACGGGCACGTGGGCGCAGATCGATGCCGACTATGCGCACGCGGCGAACTATCACTGGGAGTCGTGTGGGGAGGCGGTGACGGGGACGGAGGCGAATGTGACGCCGAACGTGGAGGCGTGGAACAGCAAGTACGACCAGCCGAAGAACCGGATCATCTACTGGGCGCGGGGCGGGGACATCAAGTTCTTCGAGCGGGGGCTGCGCCAGGCGGCGGTCACGCGGAACTTCCAGCAGAGCTGGCAGCAGTGGCAGTACCAGAACGTGCTGTCGATGGGCATGGCGTACTGGTGGACGGGAGTGCCGAGCTACCGGAGTACGGTGCTGTTGATGGCGCAAGGGTCGATGAACAGCTGGTTCGCGAGCCCGAGCAACCCGGGCTACGACGAGGGGCGGATCACGGGGCGGAACATCGGCTGGGCACTGCAGGCGTGGCTCCTGGGGTATGGGAGCAGCTCGCTGGGGGGCTACACGCCGGTGCAGTGGATGGATGGGCTGGCGCAGTTGCAGTTGACGCGGCAGGACGCCAACGGGGCGTGGACGGAGTACGGGACGGACACGCGGGGCCAGGACCAGAACTTCCAGTCGAACTTCATGGCGGCGCTGCGGGCGTACTATCTGTCGCTCTATATGGAGTACCGGGGCCCGAGCCAGGTGGGCGGGGTGAAGGCGGCGATCCAGCACAACGCCGACTTCCTGATGACGCAGTACGACGGGACGTACAAGACGTGGCACTACTGGTCGGACTGGACGAAGGGGGATCCGCAGGTGACGCTGGCAGACATGCGCGGGCTGGCGCTGCTGCAGACGATGGCGTACTACCGGGCCTACCACGACGGGGCCGGGGCGGGCTACCTGACCCAGGCGGATGCGGCGCTGGCCCAGTTCGCGGCCAACACCCCGAGCCCGATCGGGACGGAAGACTGCGGCCAGTCGTACTCGGTGAAGGCCCTCACCGAAGGCTTCTACGTCTACGCCCACGCCATGGCCATGCGCATGGGACTCTAGACCCTTGCGCTCACCGCCTGGACCGGGAGGGAACTCGCAGGGTCTGTGGGCCCCGGGCAATTTGACCGGAACCAGGAGCGCAGTAGCTCGACCGCGCGCTGCTGCTGCTCTAGTCGCGAGAAGACATGATCGGCCGCCGGGAAGTAGTACTCCTCCATCAACCCGCGAAACGGCACGTCGCGAAACGTGCGGCGATACTGCCCTTGGTGGTTGTAGTCGTGTTCCATCCCCGACGAAAAAATGTTCAGCATCTTTACGCCGCGATCTGCCAGCGTCCTGAGGCCGGCCACCACCTTGGCCTTTGGCGGGAACGTCCGCGAGTAGGGCGATATCACCATGTCGCTGCCCGCTTCCATATCCGCCTCTTGATCTCGCGCACTTGCCAGTCGCCGTATGGCCCGGCCGATCTTGTTCCGGCCGGTGACCAAGTTGCGCCAGCTGGTGCGGCTCAGGATTCGCGGGCCGTATCGTAGGACCTGGAAGTACGGCGTGCGGTACACGAACGGGTCCAGCATGCACATCGCGATCACCCGCTCGTCCGTGAGCGCCGCGTAGAAGGCCATGTCGGCTCCGGAGCAGAGTCCCACCAGGACAATCTGTGAGGCGCCCCGCGACGAGATGAGATAGTCGATCGCATTGCCGACTTCTTCCACCGCACCTTGCTCGAAGGTGAGGCTGTCACGGCGGGGATCGCTGTCACCGATGCCGGAAAAATCGAAGCGAAGGCTGGTGATGCCATCGGCGGCGAGGGCCCGCGCCATGTTCACGTACAGGCGGGAAACGCCGATCCGGTGCACCAGGCCGGAGTTGAGGAACACGGCCATCGGCGCGCTCTGCCGCGGCTGTCGCGGTTCGGTGACGATGCCGATGAGCCCCTCTGACGGGCCAAATCGAAGTGCGCGTTCTCTCACAGTCCTTGCCTCACGCTGCATCGCTGATGTGCGAAGATATGGCCTGCAGCACTGCCCGTGGAAGCAGCACGGCACCGACCGTGTCCGCGTCATCCCATCGGCCTGACATCGGCACGTCGACATACCGGCTGTTGGCCCCAGCCGTTCCCAGCCGGGCCACAAGTTCGCGCGCGGCCGCATCGGGCGTCGTGCACACGACGAGCACGCGCTTGAGGGCAGGGAGTGGCAAACCCTCCACTGCTATGTCGCCGATCCCACGCACCAGTGCGCTGGGCGCAGGAAGCCCCCGATCCCGATCAGCTCTCCCCCGGCGGACAGCTGCTGTTCCCGGTGCGACACTAGGTACGTGGCGTAGAGTTCCTCGAGGTACGACCCGCCATCCGTGACCGGGTCCCACAGTACCAGGTCGTCGGCGGCCACGGGGCGGGAGGCGCGGAGTGCCATCGTGGCCCCAAGCCGAAGTCCCACCAGGGTCAGTCGCTCGACGCCACTGGTATCCCGGATTTCTTCCGCGGCCGTGCACACGTCCCCTTCCCATTGCTCGAGCGACACACCCGTGCCGTCGCCCGCCGAGTCACCGGTCCCGCTGTAGTCGAACCGGAGGACGTGGTGGCCGGCCCGTGCCAGGGCGATCCCCAGCTGGCGAAAGGCGCGGTGCGCGCGGATGTACTCCTGGCCCACCGGCGGGCAGAGCAGCACGCAGCGCGGAGCCGCGCTGCGGGCCAGCGGCGGGTGATATACGCCGAAGAGTGGCGCGGCGGATGCGCCGAAATACATCGGGTTCATGCTGCGCCCATTCCGCTCGACTGTTCGACACGGGCAGCGAGTTGCTGGAGCGTGCTCGCGACGATGTGCTCGTGCAGCAGGCGGACCCCTGTCTTCTTCGCGACGCGAGAGATGAGGCGCATGGAAAGGAGAGAGTGGCCCCCGACATCGAAGAAGTTGTCGTGACGACGCACCGTGGTCGTGCCCAGCAGGTCAACCCACAAGGCGGCGATGATCCTTTCCATCTCTGTATCGGGTCCGGCCGCCGCCACGACCACGCCGAACGGGTTGGACAGCTGGTCCAGCGCGACTGTACCGGATGCGTCGTGGGGAAGGTCGTCCAGCTCCATGAACGTCTGCGGAATGAGGTCGACCGACAGCGTCTGCCGGCATGCCCTCCGGAGCTCGCTGTTCGTCGCGTGTTCCCCGGAACGAACGCCACGTAGGCGACCACTCGTTGTTCGCCCGCCTGGTCGATGTGTTCCACCACTGCCGCCTCGCGAACCGCCCGCAACGAGGCCAGGACCGCTGCCACCGCTGAGAAATCACGCCGCGCCGCGGCCGGCGCAACGGCGGCTGGCGCCCACGCCGACGCGGGGGCTGACAGCTCGGCGATCCACCGGTCGAGGTCGTGGGGCGATACGACCACTTGCGCAGGAACGCGACCGGCGAGCAGGCGCTCGATGATCAGCATGCCCTCCGCGGTGCGGATGCCATCGCGTAACCCCAATTCGAGAATCCGGTTGGCGAGTGCGGGATGACGGTGCGTGTCCGGCTCTCGGTAGGGGGTGCCGCTCGCGCCCCCTGGACGGCCTTTGAGCAGGTGACGATCCCGCACGCGCGCCATGGTGAAGCCCTCGACCTCGACGATGCAGTCGCCCGATGGCGCCGCGATGACGACATCGAACATGGCGATATCGGCGCCGGTTTCGGTCTCGGTGCGCAGCGTCACGTGGCTTACGCACGAAGCCGGCAAGGGGGCGTGCATGCGCAGTCGCTCATATGCCGCCGGCACGAAGAAGTCGCGCGTGGCATCGAAGCCGGGAATCAGCGCCTGTGCCCCGGCCGTTGCCATGTCGAGCAGCGCGGGGTGAAGATGCGCGCGGGCAAGATCATCGGCGAAGCGTGCGTCCAGCTGCAGCTGCAGGAGCGCCTCGCCGGGGCGAAATCCAATCGCCAACACGTTGTGCCGGCGCGGCCCGAACTCAAGGTGCGCATGCTGCACGACGTCGCCCGCGCCCGAGCCGGCGAGCGGATGGCATCGCGCGATCGATGCGATGTCGAGAGGCTCGCGCGGTTCGTCCGTGAGTGCGCCGACATGGCCCGAGCTGTGTTCTGTCCAGTCGGTGCTCGTGCCGGGCACCCGGCTCAAGACCGAAACCGCATTCCTCGCGCGCTCGGAACGAGGCGCATTCCCACCTCGACCTCGTCGCCCACGGAGAGCGGGTGCGGATGCCACGTCGGCGAGTTCGAGCCGCCCCCAGGCTTCCCATGCTGGAAAGCGGCACGCGCCAGCTCGAGGTGCCCTGTGCCAGGAATGAGCGTGTCCCCGCCGCGCACGCGATGTTCCTGAGCATCCAGGTCTCCGCTGCGACATGCGCCCGGTGAAGAGCTGTTCATCCCATCGGCACTCGCCGCACGTGCGAGCACGGTGGGCGCGCAGAACGCCCAGCATGCCTCAGGTCGCGCGCCATGGTCGCGCCATGCCGACGTCGCGCCACGCCGCCCAAATGACGAGATGGCCCGGACGCCGTCGCGTGCCCGCCGTGCGGGCGCGTAGGCATCGAGGAAGGCATTGGCAGCGGCGTCATCACGCTGACCGCCGGGCCGGCAAT
>CAWJJB010000004.1:0-4840 GCA_963843115.1 uncultured Gemmatimonadales bacterium
GATCATGGCGGAGGCGGTCGAGAAGATGGGGATTCACGGTGCGCTCATGCCCGCCGGGAAAATGAGTGTGTCGAGCGCAGCTGCCAGGTTCTCGGCGAAGAGGCGCGCGCCGGCATCAGTGAGGTGAATCGGGTCACCGGCATCGTAGAGTGCCGACCCCTCGACGCCCCACGCGCCCGTCGGGATGTAGGCCGCACCCTGTTCGCCTGCCACCTTGATGGTGGCGGTGTCGAATGCCGCATGTCCGTGAAAGATGACCTCGGTGGGCACGCCAGCGAAGGCGTTCTCCCACGCGGCGGCCTCGCTCGAGTCGCGGGGCGCCTCACGCATGCCGGAAACGGAGACAGGTTCGACCAGGACGACGCGCGCCCCGCCCTGCCGGGCAATCAGCGTGTACGAGGTCAGGTCCCTGTGAAATCGTGCAGCCGCATCCGCCACGGCCCGGTCGGAACGTGCTGGATCTCGACCGGGGGAGACGTAGTTCCCTGTGCTCCACCTGGCTGCGAGTGCGCGACGGGCACCCTCGAGCTTGCCGTAGAGCAGTGAGTGACGGGCGAGCCAGACCCTCCATCCCGACATTGAGGACCGGACACCGGGGGTATCCGGGTCACCGGGTGGAGAACCGACCAGGGCGTAGTAGAGGTCGTTGTGACCCTGAAGCAGCACGATGATGTCCGGCTCGAGACGATAGAGTTCGGTCTGCAGTCGAATGAGATTATCGACGGTTGCGTACCCGGGAACGCCGGCATTCAGGACCTCGACCGACCCTGCGCCGTGGCGAGCGTTGAGGATGCGCTCGAGCTGCGCCGGCCATGTACTGTCGTCCGCCGTGACGGTGGCATCGAAGGTGGTGGAGCCTCCGTCGGCGAGGATACGAATCCGGCCCGGCGTCTTTGCCACCGCGACTGGCCGCCCCCGCAGCCCGAGGGAGTCGACGTGCACCCAGCCGAAATAGTCGCGATCGTGAATGAGTGCCGGGCGAAGGCGCTCGTGGGAGTAGTACAGCGTGGGCATGGTGCCGGGCGGAGTGGCGCGATGGCGCTCGCGCCACCGAAGCGCGCCCTCACCGAGGAGCGCTGCAACCAGCAGCGGGATACCGACAAACAGCAGCGCTGCAATGAACCGAACGGCAGCACGGGCAGGCACTAGAAGATGGTGTAGATGAAAGGTGCCAGCGCAGAGCCCTGTGCAAAAACGAGCAGTGCGCCAACCGCCACCATGATGACAATGATGGGAATGAGCCACCACTTCCGGCGCGCCTTCATGTAGGCCATCAACTCCGCGAGCAAGCCGGTACGAGCCATTGGCATCTCCTAGAACTGACGCTCGATGTCGCTGCGCTGCTCCGCCGGAGCGCGCGTCACCCAGAAGCTACCATCGACCGACGCACGGTTGAGAGGGTTGCGACCCAGCGCGCGCATGAGCAGTCCCATCGGCGTAATGACGAGGAAGTAGATGACCGCCATGAAGATCGGAGTGGTGACGCGTGAGATTGCATGAGCCAGGCCCATCCAGGCCCGCTGGACCGGACCGAGGCGGGTGGGAATCAGGGCGCCTGCGGCGAGGAGAATGCCGGAGATAATGAAGGGCGCATAACGGCGCAAAGGGCGCAAAGGCGAAAGGCGCGAAGGGCGCGGAAGGGGGGAAAGGCGCCGCGGAGTGACGCCACCAGAGGACCGCACCGATGGCCGCGAACGCGGCGGCGAGGGTGAAGGCAAAGCGCCGACCCTCCACGGCCGTCAGTCCAGGCCGAACTGTTCCTGCCATGGACGATCCTCCTTCCATTCCGGCTGATCGGGCTTCTCGAGGAGGCAGGTTCCCATCACCAGGGCGTCGATGCCGGTGCGCATGAAGCAACGGTAGGCGTCGGCCGGGGTGCACACGATGGGTTCGCCGCGGACGTTGAAGGAAGTATTGACCAGCACGGCGCATCCGGTGAGTTGCTCGAACGCCGCAATGAGATCGTAGTAGTTGGGGCTGGTGTCGCGTGAGACCGTCTGTACCCGTGCCGAGTAATCGACGTGGGTAACGGCGGGAATGTCGGAGCGAGGACGGTTGAGCCGATCGATACCCCAGAGGTCGTCCGGACCGTCATCGGCGGTGATGCGGCGGCCAGGCTGGACGGGTGCGACGAGGAGCATGTAGGGTGACTCGCAGTCGAGCTCGAAGTACTCCCCCGCCCTCTCGCGAAGCACACTGGGGGCAAAGGGCCGGAATCCCTCGCGGAACTTGATCTTGAGGTTCATGTCGGCCTGCATGCGCGGGTTCCGGGGATCGCCGAGGATGCTGCGCTGGCCGAGGGCGCGGGGGCCGTATTCCATGCGTCCATCGAACCATCCGACGACCTTGCCATCGGCGAGCAACTGCGCGACCCGCTGGTTCAGTTCAGTGCGCGACAATTCGCTGAATGGGGCGGCGGCCGAGTCGAGCCATGCCTTGATCTCCTCACTGGCAAATCGGGGGCCGAGTGCAGCGCCATGCATTGCATCACGCCCCGGCTCGACGCGCCGCGGGTGACCCAGATGGCGGTGCCACGCGAGGAGGGCTGCGCCGAGCGCACCGCCGGCGTCGCCGGCCGCAGGCTGGATCCAGAGGCGCTTGAAGGGTCCTTCCCGGAGGATTCGGCCGTTGCCGACGCAGTTGAGGGCGACGCCTCCAGCCAGGCAGAGATTTTCCAGCCCTGTTTCGCGATGCGCGGTACGAGCCATGCGGAGCATGACTTCCTCACAGACGACCTGCACCGAGCGCGCGAGATCCATCTCCTTCTGCGTGAGACGCGTCTCCGGCTCGCGAGGCGGCCCACCAAACAGGTCGTGAAAGGCGTCGCTGGTCATGGTAAGACCTGCGAGGTAGTTGAAGTATTTCTGGTGCAGGGTAAAGGAGCCATCGTCGCGGAGGTCGATCAGCTCGCGGTACATCAGGTCGACGTACTTCGGCTCCCCATAGGGTGCCAGACCCATGACCTTGTACTCGCCGGAATTGACCTTGAACCCGGTGTAGTAGGTGACCGCCGAGTACAGGAGACCCAGTGAATCGGGCCAGCGAATATCACGGAGAAGATGGATATCGCTGCCGCTTCCAGCACCGATGGTTGCGGTGGCCCATTCGCCCACGCCATCGATGGTGATGATGGCGGCGTCATCAAACGGAGAGCAGAGAAAGGCGCTGGCGGCATGCGATTCGTGATGCTCGGCGTACAGCATCGAACCGGACCAGGCACCGAGCGACTCGCGGAGGGTGCGATCCTGATAGAGTTTTTCCTTGATCCACAGCGGTCCCGCCTTGAGGAAGGAACCAAAGCCACGCGGTGCCACCCCCAGATAGGTTTCCAGGATGCGCTCGAACTTGAGCAGGGGCTTCTCGTAAAAAGCGACGGCACCCAGGTCGGCCACCGAGATTCCCGCATCCTTCAGGCACCAGGCAAGCGCCTGTGCCGGAAAGGCCGGGTCGCCCTTGATACGGGTGAAGCGTTCTTCGGACGCGGCAGCGACGATATCGCCGTCACGCAGGAGCGCCACGGCACTATCGTGGTAGAAGGCAGAGATTCCGAGAACGAAGGCAGGGACGGTCAAGCAGTCAGCATATACCGGAAGCGAGTACAGGCATGAGTAGCTCCGAGTTCAAGCTGGTGTTGAGTGGCGGCGGGCTCAAGGGCCTGTCGCACGTTGGGGTGCTCATGGCGCTGGAGGAACGCGGCCTCGTGCCCAGCCTGGTAGTCGGCTCGAGCATGGGGGCGATGGTTGCCGCCACCTGGGCCACCGGCATGTCGGGCGCCGAAATGCAGGATCGCGCCCTGCGGGTAAAGCGACGGCATGTCTTCGCAGTGGCGCATGCGGACATGGCACTCCGGCGGATGCACGCCCCAGCAGTATACCGACGGGAGCCGCTGGAGTTGCTCTTGAGGGGGCTGGTGGGCGGCCTGACGTTTCGCGACCTGCCCCGGCAACTGCTGGTGAACACCGTCGACCTCAATTCGGGCGCACAGGTGCTCTGGGGGCTTCCGGGACTGGACGATGTGCGGGTAGCGGATGCGGTGTTCGCGTCGTGCGCCCTGCCCGGGATCCTGCCGCCCAGGCTGATCCGCGGACGCTACTACGTGGACGGCGCGGTGGTGGAGAACCTGCCGCTCCGCGTGGCGGCGACCGCGGGACGGGGGCCCATCGTCGCGGTGAATCTCAATCCGCTTGGGCCATTCGACCTGGAACGGACCGACGCCGAGTCGCAGGGGTTCGCGGCGACGTACATCCGGGGGCTGGAGATGGTGATGCAGGCGCAGAGCGCCGACGGGCTGCGCTTCTGGCAGCGTCCACCCCTGATGCTGGTGCAGCCGCGGGTGGGACATATCTCGATGTTTGCCTTCGACCGGACGCAGGAACTGATCGACGAGGGATATCGCTCGATGTCGGCGGCGCTGGACGCGGTGGGCGGATCACTGGAGCAGATGGGTCCGGGGATACATCCCCGGCGGCCGGTGCGGCTGACGATCGAGTCGGAGAAGTGCGTAGGGTGCGGGGCGTGCGCGCTCTGGGCGCCGGATGTGTTCGCCATGGGCGCTGATGGAAAGGCGCATGTCGTGGCACCAGTACATCAGTGGTCGCCGGTTGATGGAACGTACGTGAGCCATTGTCCGACGCATGCCATACACATTCAAGGTGTGGGTGGGTGACAGTGGTCAGTCCGGCTCCGGGGCGGCTCCTGCGGCTCTCGTGCCGTCGCTCCATGGACCGATCCAAACCTCGTCGCTCATAGCGCGAACGCGCCGGGCAACAGAGCCTTCGGAGCCATCCCCGTTCGCCGCACCCCTAGCCGGCCACTTTCAGCCGTGCCCCGTATAGTCTCA
>CAWJJB010000005.1:0-7931 GCA_963843115.1 uncultured Gemmatimonadales bacterium
GACCTGGTAGTGTGGATGGTGCCACCCGTCACGCTGGGCAGCTGCGGTTTTCGGATAGGGCTTTGGCCCGCCAGCGGTATGGTGCCATACTTATGTGTTTCCATGAGGGGCCGCCGTCTTCCGTTCAGCGTTGGAGGGTGCTCGATGATCCGTCCCGGCATGTACCCAGCCGTCGTCCTGTCGCTGGCACTCCTGCTGCCCTCGGGCCAGGCGGCGGCACAAGGTGCGCCTGAGCGCCACCCGTACTACGGCGAAACCCACGTCCATACCAGCTGGTCGTTCGACGCGTACATCTTTGGCAACACCAAGAGCGGCCCTGCCAATGCCTACAAGTACGCGATAGGGCAGCCGATCGAGCATCCCATGGGCTACCAGATCAAGATCGAGCAGCCCCTCGACTGGATGGGTGTTACCGATCACTCCGAGTATGTCGGCACTATCGCTCTTGCCAACACGCCAGGCTCTGCGATCAGCAAGCTGCCCGTGGCCGAGAGCCTCAAGGTCCGCAGCCCCGCCGACATTCAACGGATCTATCTGTGGCTCGGTTACAGCATGATCAACATGAAGCCTATCAAGGAGTTGGTCTCCCCCGAGGTTGCCGGGACGGTGTGGAAGGAAAACAACGACATCGCCAACCAGTACAACAAGCCCGGCAAGTTCACCGCTTTCTGCTCCTACGAGTGGACCTCGACGCCCGACAACCGGAACATGCACCGCAATGTCTTCTTCAAGGATTGCGCGAAGGTTCCGGAACTCCCCTTCAGCTCGCTCGATTCGCAGGATCCGATCGACCTGTGGAACTGGATGGACGCCCAGCGGGCCAAGGGCAGCGAGCTGCTGGCCATATCCCACAATGCGAACCTTTCCGACGGCCACATGTTCCCCATCGACGTGAACGAGAAGGGTCGTCCGATCGACGCCGCCTGGGCGGCCTCGCGCGACCGGAACGAGCGCCTCACCGAGATCAAGCAGATCAAGGGACAGTCGGAGACGCACCCGGTGCTGTCGCCCAACGACGAGTTCGCTAACTACGAGATCATGACGTACCTCCTCGGTGATCCCCAGGGGCGCCCGCCGGTGATCCCCGGAAGCTTTGTGCGGCAAGGCTTCAAGGATGGACTCACGATGATGGCCGCAAGGGGCTACAACCCCTACAAGATGGGCGTCGTGGGCGGCTCCGACTCGCACGACACCGGCGTGCCGTACCGCCAGACCAACTTTTTCGGGGCGCACGGCGTCAACGACGGTGAGTTGAAGGAGCGGATGTCGGGCCATGTGTTCGCTGGCCTCGATGTCCGACTGGAAAACCCGGCGGGTCTCACCGGCCTGTGGGCCGAGGAGAACACCCGGGCCTCGCTCTGGGATGCGATGCAGCGGAAGGAGACCTTCGGTACCAGTGGCCCGCGCCTGCAGATCCGGATGTTCGGCGGGTGGAACTATGCCGCGGGCACCGACAAGCTCAAGAACTGGGCTGCGGTCGGGTACGAAAAGGGCGTGCCGATGGGCGAGGACCTGCCCGCAGTCGCGGGCAAGGCACCGACGTTCATCGTCTGGGCGGTCAAGGACCCGACGTCGGGCAACCTCGACCGGTTGCAGATCGTGAAGGGCTGGTCGAAGAGCGGTCAGTCGTTCGAGAAGGTCTACGACGTAGCGTGGTCGGGCGCGCGGAAGCGCGACGCCCTCACCGGTCAGGTGCCGCCCATCGGAAGCACCGTAAACATTGCGGCGGCCACGTACACCAACACCATCGGCGCGATCGAGCTCAAGGCCACCTGGACCGATCCTGACTTCGACCCGGCGCTCGACGCGTTCTACTACGCCCGCGTGCTCGAGATCCCGACCCCGCGCTGGACCACCATCCAGGCGAAGGAGTTGGGGATCACGCCGCCAGAGATCGTGCCGGCCACCGTACAGGAGCGCGCATGGGGATCGCCCATCTGGTACACCCCCGTGGCAGCCGCCCGGCAGGCGGCGAAGAACAGCATGACGGTCGATGAACTCAAGGCCAAGGGGGCGGTGGCACTTGACGACCCCACCCTTACGAAGCTGCTCGTAGGGCACAGCACCTGGCTGCAGAACAATGTCACCGACAGCAAGTTCGTGGTGGCGTGGGCCCCGAGCGGCCTCCAGCTCATCGGGAACGTGAACCCACGGGCGATGCAGCCGAGCGATGTTGGTGATATCGCGCGTGCCGCGTACCTCGGGCATTCATCCGCCTACCAGATCAAGGACGGCAAGATCCTCACCTCGGTCGGGAATGCACCCTTCGAGACGCAAGTGTTCAAGCTCGGCGACAAGTACTACGGTGCCCGAAGCAACGAGTTCGGGTACGCGAACTACGAGATCATCCCGGTGCCGACGCAGCTGGGCGACCAGGTGCAGTTCCAGTTGCAGTAGCACTTCACGACACGGAGTACGATGCAAGAACCGAACAAGGCGCCGGTGCAGCGTGGGCTGCGCTGGCGCCTTTTCCATGAACCGTTGGTTCAGTTTTTCCTGATCGGGGCCATACTGTTCGCCGGGTACCGGATGCTGCATCCGGAATCGGGGGGTGGCCATCGCATCGTGCTCACCCAGGACGACCTGGCCCAGATGAGTGTCGCGGTCCTGGCGCAGGAGCGTCCGGCACCCAACGCGCAGGAGATGCAGAGCCTCATCGCGCTCAAGGTGCGGGAAGAAGTGCTCTACCGCGAGGCGGTCGCGATGGGCCTCGACCAGGGCGACGAGATCGTGAAGCGTCGCATGGCCCAGAAGATGGAGTTCCTCGCCGAGGACCTCTCCGACCTGACGGAGCCGACCCAGGCCGAGCTGCGCTCCTGGTTCAACGAGCACCAGGCCCAGTTCATGGCGCCGGGGCGCATCACCTTCCGCCACCTCTACTTCTCGCCCGACCGCCGCGGAACCCGCGCGCTGGCCGATGCCGCGGCTGCAGAGAAGCGCCTCGTTGGCAAGCCCGCCGACTGGCCGGGTGCGGCACGCGAAGGCGACCCGTTCATGTTCCAGGATCGTTACGCCGACCGTTCGCCGGAGCAGGTGGCCGCCGTGTTCGGCGGTGGCTTTGCCAAGGCACTGTTCCAGGCCACCCCGGGTTCCTGGCAGGGACCGGTTGAGTCAGGGCTCGGCTACCACCTCGTGGTGGTGGAGGAGTTGCGACCGCCAGCCGTGCCTGCCTTCGAGGAGATCTTGCCCGAGGTGCGGACGGCCTGGGTTGACGCGCAGCGGGAGTCCTACAAGAAGAAGTCGTACGACGAGATGCGCGCCAAGTACACCGTCGTCTTGCCACCGGGAGCCTCAGACTCCCAGGGCGCCGCACCAGCCGGCGTCACGCCGCGCGGGCTGGGCTTCTGATGCGCCGATGCCTGCGATCATTCCTCCGATCATTCCTCATGCTGCTGGTCGGCATCCTCGGGGTAGCGTCTCCGCTCAGCGCGCATGAGTCGCGGCCGGCCTACCTGCAGATTCGCGAGGTTGCCCCTGGACGGTACAGCATCCTCTGGCGCACGCCGCTCCTCTCGGGACAGCGCCTCCCGGTTGCCCTGCGGCTCCCGACCGACGTGCGCAACCTCTCCGAGCCGGTGGTGCAGGAACTCAACGACTCGCGCATCGAGCGGTGGAGCGTCGAGGCCGACAGCGGCGCGTTCGGCGGGCAACGGATCGAGTTCCCTGGGCTCCAGGCCACGATCACCGACGTGCTGGTGCGCATCCAGATGCTCGATGGCACCCACTCGACCACACTGGTGCACCCGTCGCAGCCCTGGGTGGTGATGACCGCGTCGCGCGGGCGCTGGGAGATGGCGCTGAGCTACCTCACGTATGGCGTCCAGCACATTCTCTTCGGCTTCGATCACCTCCTGTTCGTCCTGGGCCTCCTGCTGCTGGTGCGCGGGGTCGGCCCCCTGCTCAAGACGATCACCGCCTTCACGGTGGCGCACAGCATTACCCTGGCCATGGCGACGCTGGGCGTGGTGCGGATACCGCCGCCGCCGGTCGAGGCCATCATCGCGCTGAGCATCGTGTTCCTCGCCTCCGAGTTGCTGAAGCAGCAACGCGGGGTGGTGGGACTGGCCCAGCGCTATCCGTGGGTCATCGCCTTCAGCTTCGGCCTCCTGCACGGCTTCGGTTTCGCCGGCACGCTCACGCGGGTCGGCATCCCGACTGGCGACGTACCACTTGCACTGCTGATGTTCAACCTCGGCGTGGAGCTTGGCCAGCTTGGCTTCGTGGCGGTCTTCCTGCTCTTCGTGCATTCCCTCAAGAGCCTCGCGATCCGCTGGCCGCGCTGGTCACGCCCGATCCCCGCGTATGCCATCGGCAGCCTTGCGGCATTCTGGGTCATTGAACGCGTCACCGGGTTCTTCTCATGATGCCGTTCGCGTTGCTCGCGCATCCCGGCGTCGGCGTCGCCGCCGGATTCGCGTCGGGGTTCCTCCATCCGCTCTCCGGCCCGGATCACATGCTCGCGATGATTGGCGTAGGGATCTGGGGGTCGCAACTCGGCAAGCCCGGCATCTGGGTGTTACCCGTCACCTTTCCCCTCGTGATGGCCGTCGGCGGCGTGCTCGGTGTCCGTGGCGTTCCGCTGCCCGGTGTGGAGATCGGCGTTGCGGCCTCCGCGCTCGCGCTGGGCGTCATGATCCTCTTCGCGGCACGACCCCCACTGTGGGCCGCAGCACTGCTCGTAGGCACCTTTGCCATCTTCCACGGCTACGCGCACGGGGTCGAGCTGCCGACGGCGGCCGCACCCCTGGCGTTCGGACTCGGTTTTGTGCTCGCCACGGGGATGCTGCACGTCGTCGGCATTGCGATCGGGCTAGTGCACAAGCTCAAGTGGGGATCACAGGCACTTCGGGTGGCCGGTGCCGGCATTGCCGCCGGAGGCCTGTACTTCCTGCGGATAGCACTCTAGCGATGCGCCCTTTGCGCCTCGTGCGCCTCGCCTCCGTCGCCATCGCGGTTCTGGCCCTCACGCCGAGCCTTGCCTTCGCCCATGATTTTCCTGGCGCCGGCGATTTCTACGGCGGCATGCTGCACGCGCTCACATCGCTCGACATGCTACTGGCCACGGTCGCGCTCGGCCTGCTCGGTGGCCAGCAGGGCCGCGGACCGGCGCTCAGCATACTTGGCGCCTTCCCGCTCGCCGTGTTGGTCGGGGCGGTCATCGTCGCGCTTGGCCTGGGTCCCCACGATGTCACGCCGGCCCTCGTCACCGTCATGGTCCTGCTTGGCCTGCTGGTGGCCGTGGCGCCGGCCCTGCCCGCTGGGGCGGTGCTGGTGCTGGCCGTCCTCCTCGGTCTTCTTGTGGGAGCCGGCAATGCCGCCGAGATGGGGCCGGACACGCAGGCGTGGCGGTTCGTGCCGGGCGTGGCGCTCGCGGCGGTGCTGGTTGTGTCATATGCCATTGGGTTCGTCCGTTGGTTGAAGGCGCCATGGACGCGGATCGCGGTGCGGGTGGGTGGCAGCTGGATCGCGGCCACTGGTATCATGGTGCTCGCACTGAAGCGGTAGCTGCCCGATTGTCCGCGCCTGCCCAGGAGTGGTCATGACCCCACATGTTGTCGGCCTGATGGTCTTTGGCAGCCTGTTCGGGGCTGCCCTCCTCGGCATGCGCGTCCGCGCCTGGCTCCCAGGGCACCATCTCAGCGCCGAGGCGAAGGATTCGGTGCGGGTGGCGATGGGCACCGTCGCGACCATGGCGGCACTCGTCCTCGGCCTGCTCGTGGCGTCGACCAAGGGCACCTATGACGCCGAGCGCAACGAGACCACGCAGATGGCGTCCCGTATCATCTATCTCGACCGGGTCCTTGCGATGTATGGGCCGGAAACGGCGGAGAGTCGCAACGAGCTCAAGCAGGCGACGGAGAGCATGATTCGCCACCTCTGGCCGACGGAGCGCGCCGAGCAGGTCAAGCTCGAGCCGAACCGCACATGGAGTGAGGCGCTGCCCAGGAATGTCTACGCGCTTAACCCGAAGGACGACGTGCAGCGGGTGCTGAGGACGCAGGCGGCGAAGGTCGTGGACGATCTGGTCCAGATGCGCTGGCTGCTCTACGAGCAGACCGAGACGTCGGTGTCCACCGCCATGCTGCTGATCGTGGTGCTCTGGCTGGCGACGCTCTTCCTCAGCATCGGCCTCTTCGCCCCGCCCAATGCAACGGTGATCATGGCCCTGATGCTGTCAGCCATCTCCGTGTCGGGCGCCATCTTCCTCATCCTCGAACTCGACCTGCCCTATGGCGGCCTGATGAGCATTTCGAGCGAGCCGATGCGCCTGGCGCTGAGCCATCTCGGGCAGTGACACGGTGATCTCCCCGCTGGCCGGCCGCATCGCGCCTCCCGGACTCCTCGTCGACCTGCAGCGCCTCGAGCAGGACTACTACGCCACGCAGCCCGACCCCGCCGACCCGGCCCAGCGCGTGAGCTTCGGCACCAGTGGGCACCGCGGCTCCTCGCTCAACGGCACCTTCACCGAAGCCCACATCCTGGCGATCGCCCAGGCCATCTGTGAATACCGGCGAGAGCGGGGCATCGACGGACCGCTCTACATCGGGAAGGACACCCACGCGTTGTCGGGTCCGGCCCAGCGGACGGCACTGGAGGTGCTCGCGGCCAACGGGGTCGAGGTCATCCTCCAGCGCGATGATGGTGTCACGCCCACGCCCGTGATCTCGCACGCGATCCTCGTGTACAATCGGGGCCGCCGCGACCACCTGGCGGATGGCATCGTCATCACGCCGTCGCACAACCCGCCGGAGGACGGCGGATTCAAGTACAACGCCACCAATGGTGGCCCAGCCGATACCGATGTCACGCGCTGGATCCAGGACCGGGCCAACGATCTCTTGCGGGCGGAGAACGTCGGCGTGGCGCGCGTATCGCACGCCGCGGCACTGCGCGCGCCCACGACACATGCGCAGGACCTGGTGCTTCCGTACGTCAACGACCTGCGCAACGTGCTGGACATGGATGTCATTCGCGCCGCGGGACTTCGACTCGGGGCCGATGCCCTGGGTGGGGCGGCGGCACCCTACTGGGATCCGGTCAGCGCGATCTACGGCCTCGACATCAGCGTCATCAATGCAGCGCCCGATCCCACCTTCGCCTTCATGACGCTGGACCACGACGGCCGGATC
This sequence comes from uncultured Gemmatimonadales bacterium, assembly GCA_963843115.1. Classification (GTDB taxonomy): domain Bacteria; phylum Gemmatimonadota; class Gemmatimonadetes; order Gemmatimonadales; family GWC2-71-9; genus JAGGAG01. The sequence continues at coordinate 7,131 of CAWJJB010000005.1, forward strand.
CGCATGGACTGCTCCAGTCCGTACGCCATGGCCGGACTGGTGAAACTCAGGGATCGGTATCGCGTGGCCTTTGCCACCGACCCGGACGCTGATCGTCATGGGATCGTGACGCCGTCGGCCGGCCTGATGAATCCCAATCACTACCTCGCGGTGGCCATCGAGTACCTGTTGGCGCACCGATCGGGCTGGCCCCAGGGTGCAGTGGTTGGGAAGACCGTTGTCAGCAGCAGCATCATTGATCGCGTGGTGGAGGCGGCGGGACGCGCACTGCTGGAAGTACCGGTCGGCTTCAAGTGGTTCTCACCCGGACTGTTCGACGGCACCTGCTGCTTCGGGGGAGAGGAGAGCGCCGGCGCGAGTTTCCTGCGGCGCGATGGCACCGTGTGGACCACCGACAAGGATGGCCTGGTGATGGCGTTGCTCGCCGCCGAGATCACGGCGCGGACGGGCAAGGATCCCGGTGAACAGCTCCAGCAGCTGACCGGAAAGTTCGGGTCGCCAGCCTACATCCGTATCGACACCCCTGCCTCCGCAGCCGAGCGCGCCGCGCTCGCCAAGCTGGGACCGGAGGCCGTCACCGCCACGACGCTGGCGGGCGAGCCGGTCACCGCGCGACTCACGCGCGCGCCGGGCAACGGCGCCCCGATTGGCGGGCTCAAGGTCGTGGCGAGGAACTGCTGGTTTGCGGCCAGGCCATCGGGCACCGAGAACATTTGCAAGGTTTACGCGGAGAGCTTCCGTGGAGAGGCCCACCTGCGCCAGGTGGTGAACGAGGCGCAGGCCATTGTGAGCGCCGCGCTC
>CAWJJB010000006.1:0-10390 GCA_963843115.1 uncultured Gemmatimonadales bacterium
GACGTGGTGGCGCAGCCATGACGCCGCATGTCGTCGGCCTGATGGTCTTTGGCAGCCTGTCCGGGGCTGCCCTCCTCGGCATGCGCGTCCGCGCCTGGCTTCCAGGGCACCATCTCAGCGCCGAGGCGAAAGATTCGGTGCGGGTGGCGATGGGCACCGTCGCGACCATGGCGGCACTCGTCCTCGGCCTGCTCGTGGCGTCGACCAAGGGCACCTATGACGCCGAGCGCAACGAGACCACGCAGATGGCGTCCCGTATCATCTATCTCGACCGGGTCCTTGCGATGTATGGGCCGGAAACGGCGGAGAGTCGCAACGAGCTCAAGCAGGCGACGGAGAGCATGATTCGCCACCTCTGGCCGACGGAGCGCGCCGAGCAGGTAAGCTCGAGCCGAACCGCACATGGAGTGAGGCGCTGCCCAGGAATGTCTACGCGCTTACCCCGAAGGACGACGTGCAGCGGGTGCTGAAGACGCAGGCGGCGAAGGTCGTGGACGATCTGGTCCAGATGCGCTGGCTGCTCTACGAGCAGACCGAGACGTCGGTGTCCACCGCCATGCTGCTGATCGTGGTGCTCTGGCTGGCGACGCTCTTCCTCAGCATCGGCCTCTTCGCCCCGCCAAATGCAACGGTGATCATGGCCCTGATGCTGTCAGCCATCTCCGTGTCGGGCGCCATCTTCCTCATCCTCGAACTCGACCTGCCCTACGGCGGCCTGATGAGCATTTCGAGCGAGCCGATGCGCCTGGCACTGAGCCATCTCGGGCAGTGACCCGATGATCTCCCCGCTGGCCGGCCGCATCGCGCCTCCAGGACTCCTCGTCGACCTGCAGCGCCTCGAGCAGGACTACTACGCCACGCAGCCCGACCCCGCCGACCCGGCCCAGCGCGTGAGCTTCGGCACCAGTGGGCACCGCGGCTCCTCGCTCAACGGCACCTTCACCGAAGCCCACATCCTGGCGATCGCCCAGGCCATCTGTGAATACCGGCGAGAGCGGGGCATCGACGGACCGCTCTACATCGGGAAGGACACCCACGCGTTGTCGGGGCCGGCCCAGCGGACGGCACTGGAGGTGCTCGCGGCCAATGGGGTCGAGGTCATCCTCCAGCGCGACGATGGTGTCACGCCCACGCCCGTGGTCTCGCACGCGATCCTCGTGTACAATCGGGGCCGCCGCGACCACCTGGCGGATGGCATCGTCATCACGCCGTCGCACAACCCGCCGGAGGACGGCGGATTCAAGTACAACGCCACCAATGGTGGCCCAGCCGATACCGATGTCACGCGCTGGATCCAGGACCGGGCCAACGATCTCTTGCGGGCGGAGAACGTCGGCGTGGCGCGCGTATCGCTCGCCGCGGCACTACGCGCGCCCACGACACATGCGCAGGACCTGGTGCTTCCGTACGTCAACGACCTGCGCAACGTGCTGGACATGGATGTCATTCGCGCCGCGGGACTTCGACTCGGGGCCGATGCCCTGGGTGGGGCGGCGGCACCCTACTGGGATCCGGTCAGCGCGATCTACGGCCTCGACATCAGCGTCATCAATGCAGCGCCCGATCCCACCTTCGCCTTCATGACGCTGGACCACGACGGCCGGATCCGCATGGACTGCTCCAGTCCGTACGCCATGGCCGGACTGGTGAAACTCAGGGATCGGTATCGCGTGGCCTTTGCCACCGACCCGGACGCTGATCGTCATGGGATCGTGACGCCGTCGGCCGGCCTGATGAATCCCAATCACTACCTCGCGGTGGCCATCGAGTACCTGCTGGCGCACCGATCGGGCTGGCCCCAGGGTGCAGTGGTTGGGAAGACCGTTGTCAGCAGCAGCATCATTGATCGCGTGGTGGAGGCGGCGGGACGCGCACTGCTGGAAGTACCGGTCGGCTTCAAGTGGTTCTCACCCGGACTGTTCGACGGCACCTGCTGCTTCGGGGGAGAGGAGAGCGCCGGCGCGAGTTTCCTGCGGCGCGATGGCACCGTGTGGACCACCGACAAGGATGGCCTGGTGATGGCGTTGCTCGCCGCCGAGATCACGGCGCGGACGGGCAAGGATCCCGGTGAACAGCTCCAGCAGCTGACCGGAAAGTTCGGGTCGCCAGCCTACATCCGTATCGACACCCCTGCCTCCGCAGCCGAGCGCGCCGCGCTCGCCAGGCTGGGACCGGAGGCCGTCACCGCCACGACGCTGGCGGGCGAGCCGGTCACCGCGCGACTCACGCGCGCGCCGGGCAACGGCGCCCCGATTGGCGGGCTCAAGGTCGTGGCGAGGAACTGCTGGTTTGCGGCCAGGCCATCGGGCACCGAGAACATTTGCAAGGTTTACGCGGAGAGCTTCCGTGGAGAGGCCCACCTGCGCCAGGTGGTGAACGAGGCGCAGGCCATTGTGAGCGCCGCGCTCACGGCGTAGCGCAACTCACGGATGCTCAGGGTGCCGCGGCGTCTCCCGATGATGGCGTCGGAGGCGGTACGGGTCTGGGTTTCCCGACGTTCGCCCGCTCCCACGCCCGCACCTTCACGCGCGCCGCGTCAAACAACCGCTGGTAGTTGCCCAGCCGCACCTTCCGGCTCACCTCGGGGGTAAGCGCGTTCCACAGCGGCTGGTAGGCGTCATACACTGCCATTGGAGCGTCGAGGCTGGCTGGCGCGACGACATCCGTGCCGAACAGGAATCGATCCGGGTGCCTGGTAATCACCGCTGCCGTGGCAGCGACCGCCTCTGGACTGGAGGTGATGTACTTGGCGGTTTCATCCCACGAAATGTCGATATAGACGTGCGAAAGCGCCGGGTTGTCCAGGGCCTTGTCAAGCAGGGCGAGCTGGTCCTGCACCGGGCGCACGACGCGACCCAGCCCGATGTGCGCCCAGATGACCGTGGTGTTCGGGTGCCGTTCGAAGAGGGACTTCAGCTGGACGAGGACATAGGGCTCCTGGCCCGGCTTGGGGAACGGCACGTTGATGTCGTTATGCAGGAGGACCAGCAGGCCCGCGTCGGCGGCAAAGTCGAAGATGCGATCCAGCGCCGGGTTCGTGAGGCTTGCCGGACCACCGGCGATCTTGGGAGACACGAACTCCTTGTGAATCGTGAATTCGCCGATCCCTGAAAAGACGCCGGGGAAGGTGAGCAGCACCCGCCGAATATGGTCCGCGGCATACATGTCCGCCGGGTTGAAGCCGGTGATCATAGGGTCGAGCCGGGCTTGCTGGTCGGCCGGCAGCGACCGGTATGCCATCGCGATGAACGCGTCGGTGAAGGAGTAGTAGTAGAGCGGCGCGTCCGATTGCAGGTAGTAGGTCGGCGCGAAAGCACCAGAATTGCCATAGTCCCAGTCCTGCTGCAGCGGGATACCGAACAGGGTTGAACGGCACACCGTGCTGCCCATCATCCGCACGTAGTCTCCTACGTCCGTGCCTTCCTGGATGTAGTTGGTCAGGTGAAAATGGGAGTCGCTGTACTTCGCGGCGGGACAGGCTCCCCCCTGGGCGGATGCCGCGCCAAGCGGCACGCCGAGAAGGGCGAGCCCGAGGCCAGCCGTAGCTTGAAGCCGTGTCATGAGGCCTCCAGGTGAGTTGTGCCGCCCCGACGGCAGGCCGGGCGAGTCGCGCAGCGCGGGCATCAGAACAGCACGTCCGTGCCAAGCGATACGGTCCAGCCCGTCTGGCCGGGTGCGTAGTAGCCGAACGTGGATCCGGTCGGGCTCTGGTAGACGCGGATCGTATGCAGGTTGATTCGCCAGCTCCGGGTGCGCGTCGGGTACAGGCTCAAGCCCGGTGAGACCTCCCACGGATGCCGCCGGTACTGGTCCCACAGGTATCCGCCCGACACATACAGCAGGACATACCTTGGCACGATCATGTAGCCGGCCTGGGCCTGGATGCCACGGTCGAAGACGTGGTCTACCGGCAGCGGACCATCGGCCCGGAAATTCGACAGGTTGCGCTGGTAGTATTCCGTCTGGAACGAGAAGCCCCGGTACTTGAGCCCCGCGTCGATGGCGAGCTCGGTGTAGGCGAGGTAGTCGATGGTGACGCCGGGGGTCAGGGCGCCGGCCTCGAAGGCGTACACACCGTCGGAGAAACGGAGTTGGGTCTCATTGGGCTTCTGGTCAATCGGCGCTGCGCGGTACTCACTCGGCGCGTACGCCAGCGATGAACCGAATCGCGTTGCGACGTGCTTGTGGTACTCCAGGTCGCCGAAGCCGCCGCGGGGGCCGAACTCACCGGTCGTGGGCATCCACATGACACTCGTGCTCCACGCCATGGAGCGGGCATCGTTCGATGCGGTCACGCCGAGCTGGGAGAGGTTGGTGTTGACGCTGGCAGTATACCAGAAGCGCGAGAGCGGCTGCCCGGTAATGAATGCGCCCGAGGAGAAACCGGCCCGGAAAAACTCCTCCGTCATCTGTCTGTCGCTGCCGGCCCAGAACGGCCAGGACCCCTGCATCGATCGCACGGTCAGGTTGGGGGCCATGCCCACGCCGATCGTGAGCGCCTTGGCGGCCCTGAACTGGAGGTTGCCGAAGACGAGTGTCTGCTGCGTGGCGCCGAGCGACCAGACCGTGATGTTGTACGCGAGCCTCGGGTCCCAGAAGAAGCCGGTGAACCAGACCATCGACCGCTGCCAGTAGAGATCGTTCCGGGCCGGGACGACGCGCTCGCGTCCCAGGTTGTCCGTGTAGACCTGACCGCCCGGCATCTGGTCCAGCCAGCGGAACAGGCCATAGACGCTGATGTTCAGGCTGCTTCGCTTTGACCGGAAGAGCTGCCAGCCCCTGCCCGGCGTAAATTCTCCAGCGGTTGTGTTGGCGAACTCGATATTCGCTTGCCCGCCATACTTTGTGCTGTCGGTCCTCGTAGAGTCTTCCGGGGGCGTTGCCGGAATGGCGTCCTGCGCTGCCGCGTGCTGCGGCACGAGCCAGAGCGCGGCAAGCACGAGTAGTGGGCGCACGCCGACGGCCAGACGGATGCAAGGCGATGACACGTGGTCCCTCCGGGTGAGGGATGCGGCACCGGGCGGGCGCCGCATCACCGGTGGCATGCGCTACTTCGTGGCCGCGTGCACGGCGTACGGATTGCCGCCAAGGGCGTTCGAGATGTCGGCAATGGCCTTCTGCGCCCGCACGCTGTTCCCGGCGGCGTCGAGCGGCGGGGAGATCACGGCGATCCCGAACTTCCCCGGTGACACCGCGATGATGCCGCCACCCACGCCGCTCTTGGCTGGCAGGCCGGTTCGGAACAGCCATTTGCCCGAATCGTCGTACAGCCCGGCGGTAGCCATGACGGCCAGCACCTCCGGCACATCTGCGGCCTTCATCACCTGCTGCTTGGTCACGGGATTGACGCCGCCGAAGGCCAGGGTAGCCGCCATGGTGGCCAGGTCTTGGGCATTGACGCCCACCGAGCACTGCTTCGTGTAGATGTCAACGGCCCGTAGCGGGTCCGCCTTGATGTAGCCGTAGGCATACATCAGCATGCCGATGGCCTGGTTCCGCTGGTTGGTTGCGGCCTCCGACTCGTACACGTCTTGCAGCACGCTGAGCTGCCGGCCGGCAGCGGCATTGTAGAACCCGGAAATGCTGGCCCAGATCTCCTCGGCGGTCGTGCCCCGGACCATGCTGGTGGCGGAGATCGCGCCGGGGTTGACGAGCGCGTTCATTTCCGCCGCGTCCTCCAGTTTGGATCCGCCAAGGCCCTTGTAGGACCACTCCACCGACACGATCGAGTTGAAGCGCATGCCGGTCGCATCCGCCCCGATGCCGTTGAGGATGGCATCGGGCCCCTGCTGGGTCATGACCAGCGACATGGTGTACACTTTCGAGATCGACTGGATGGACACTTCCGTCTTCACGTCCCCCGCCGTGTACACCTTGCCGTCCGCCGTCACCACCGCGATGCCGAACAGGTTGGGATCGACCTTGGCCAGCGCCGGGATGTAGTCGGCGTTCGCACCTTCCTTGAGCCCTTTGTACTTCGCGTAGGCGGCGTTGACGGCGGCGATGACCTGGGCGCCCGTCTGGGCTGTCGCGGGCGCGGCGCCGATCGGGAGGAGCAGGACGGCCAGCAACGCCGCAATGCGGGCGTGCGGCATGGGGCCGGGGTTCCGGGAGCTGTATCGCATACTCACTTTCCTCCAATCGTGGCCGCGAAGTTGAACTTGCCCGACACCTGCAGGCGGAAACCCCCGGTGCTCCACCCATCGTCGAAGTTGGTGCGATGGATGTATTGCACTTCAGGGCCGAACAGCAGGTTGGGAATTGGATAGAACAGGAGGTTGACCAGCGCGTACTGCCCCTGTTGGTACGCCGAGGCGCTCATGCCATCGGTGTTGTCGATGTTGACCATCGACCAGCCGATCGTACTCGACCACTTTTCGTTCCAGGTGCGGTCGTAGAACGCCACGAGCCCCAGCACCGGCACGGCCTTCCCCACGATCGGCTGCTGCGGGTCGCTGAAGTTGTTCTGGATCCCGATGTCGACCGGTGCGTCGTTCATGTAGTTCTCGACGCCCTGTCCGTAGATGACCTCAAGGCGTAGCGTCCCCTTCGGGTCGGTCTTGATGTTCGAGCTGAGGTTGAGGCCCCAGCCCACCGCGTCGCCCGCGAGGTCGAACTGCTGGTTGCCGAGGTCGTCCCACTTGATGTACCGCAGGATCCCGGCGAGCCGGAGGTACCCCCAGTCGTGACCGCCCCACTTGTAGCTGGCCGAGAAGTCGGGCACGGGGAAGCGCGCGGCGACGTCGGCGAGCTCGATCCGATCGGCGTAGTATCCCTGGTCGCCGCTGGCCCCGGGCCGTTCGACAGCAAACTGCAGCACGTTCTTGCCCTGGATCGGGGTCCACCGGAACTGCACGTTCCGGAAGAACACCATGCCGTTCGGTCCCCAGTAATCGAGCGAGTTCGGGAAGACGTCGAGATCCATGAACGGGCTCTCCGTCTGTCCCATGAGGAACTGGCCGAGCTCGGCGTACGCGTGACGGAGCCGCATGGTCGTCTGTCCCGCATCGACCCCGACACCATACATGTCGAAGTCGAAGACCCCCTTGATCTCGCCCAGCTTGCTGGGGGCGTGGGCGCTCACGCCGAATCGTGTCTGGCGTACGCCGAAGAAGAACTGGCCCGACTGGCCGAACTCGTTCTCGAACGCGGGCAGCCTGGTCGGGCGTGCGCCATCCAGCCATTGCGGATTGATGCCCGTGCCATCGTAGATGGCGTCGGCCATGACGAAGCCGTAGACCGTGAGCCCGGCCTTGCGGGCACTGTCGGCGTCCTGGGCCTGTGCCCATATCGGTGCGGCCAGCGCCAACGTGAGGGTGAGCGAGCCCGCGACTCCACGAATCATCGATCGCATGCCTTCCTCCTTTCGCGGCACGTCACCGTGCCTCACTGGCCCGCGCAATGCCCGCGGTGCGGCCTTCCGTTCACCGTTCGTCCTGATCCAGCCCCGGCACCTGCTCCTCGGGCGTGCCGGTCGAGGTGCCGCGCATGAGCGCGATGGCGTCGAGCAGGTCCGTCGCGATGTCGCGCTTGAGCAGGAAGACATCGGCACCGGCCTCAATGGCGGCGTGTCGCACCGTCTGCTCGTCATGCACGCTGAGGGCGACCACCTTGAGGTCGGGGCAGCGTCGCCGTACTTCGCGCAGCCAGTCCAGGTTCCCCTGCCTCGAGAGCGAGAGATCGACGACGGCTACTTCCGGTTGCAACCGGGACGCGGCATCGAGCAGCGAGGCCTGATCCGCCACCATCACCACCGTTCCAAATGCCGTCTCGAGCAATCCACGCAGGCTTTCGGTCAGGCCGTGGTGCCGATCTGCGAGCAGAACGCAATTCAGTGGTTTGTCGGGCATTGGAGCGCCTCTCACTGAGCGCGAGTGCCCTGCAGCATCAGGGTGCCCCAGTCTAGCGCGACGGCGTGGAGCGGTCGCCTCGGAGAATTACGAGGCTGAGTGGTGGGAGATTACGGGGAGCATGTGAAGCAGGCGCCGGGCTACGGCAGGACCAGCGGGCGGGCGTGGATCAGAGCTCGACGAGGCCGTGCTTGATGGCGAAGTGCACCAGCTCGGCGCTGGTGCGAATGCCAAGCGTGTGCATCATCTGGTACTTGTGAAACTCCGCGGTGCGCGCAGAGATGTGAAGCACCGACGCGATTTCCTTTGCTGACCGCCCCTCGACGAGGAGGTGAAGCACCTCCCGCTGTCGTAGCGTCAGCGATGCGATGGGGTCACTGTCCCGCTCGGCACCCGGTTGCATCGCGTGCAGTACCTCAGCCGCTAGTTGCGGCGTAAGGTAGGTCTGGCCCGCAAGGGCGGCGTGAATTGCCGCGACAAGTTCCAGCGAGGCCGAGTGCTTCAGCACGAAGCCGGACGCGCCGGCCTCGAGCGCTCGGCGGGCGAAGGCAACATCCCGGTGCATGGTGAGGAACACGACGGGCACCTGGTTGCCCGCCTGCCGCAACAGGACCATCGCGTCAATACCGTTGAGGTGGGGCATGGTCACGTCGGCCACGATGACGTCCGGGTGCAACGCCGCGGCTGCCTCGACCATCGCGCGGCCATCGGCGACCACGCCCACCAGGTCGAAGGCGGGCGTCAGCAGGCTCCGCAGGGCCTCCGCCACGAGCAGGTGGTCGTCAGCCAGGAGCACGCGTGGTCGGTGTGCGCCAGCCACTAGGCCGGCGCCCCGGCGGGAACCCAGACGGTGATGGTCGTGCCGTGTCCGGGCGCGCTCTCGATGCTGAGCATGCCATGGGCGAGGTGAACGCGCTCGCGCATGTTCGCCAGGCCAAGATGTCGACCTTTCGCGGGGCTCTCCGGGTCAAAGCCTGTGCCGTCGTCCTGGATGGTCAGCTGCAGGCCCTCGTTCTGTCGGCGCAACGACACCCCTGCCGCGCGCGCACCGGAATGGTGCAGCACGTTGCTGAGGGCCTCCTGCGCTACGCGGAACAGGCAGAGTGCTTCGTCCTTCGGGACGGTTCCCGGCAGCGGGTCCACCGCGGCGGAGATCTGGACCGAGCCCTGGCGCGCCACGCGTTCGCATTCCGTGCGGAGGGCTTCACCCAGGCCCAGCTCCTCCAGCACGGAAGGATGCAGTTGATAGGCCAGTGAGTGTACGTCCTCGCTCAGGCGCGTGAGACCCTCACGCACGGCCCGCAGCGTGTGGACTTGCGCGGTGCCCGCCGCCGCCAGTTCGGCACTGCCTGCGTCGATTGCCAGCACCGCAAGCCGCTGCGTCACGTCGTCGTGCAGCTCCCGCGCAAGGAGGGCGCGCTGCTCCTCGTGGGCACTGATCAGTCGGCGGCTCAGGTCGCGCAGGCCCTCCTCGGCCCGCTTGTGGTCGGTGATATCCCGGGCGACCCCGAAAGTCTGGAGCGCACGATCGGTCGCATCGCGCGCGCTCACCCGCGCGAGGTGATGAATCCACCGTTCTCCGCAAACCGGGTGCAGGAAGCGATACTCGACGGAGATCTGGCCCAGCCGCCCGTCGTGCAGCTGGTCCCGCAAGTCGAGGACGCGGTCGCGGTCCCCCGGGTGCAGGTGCTCCAGCCAGAAGGCCAGTGGCCGGAGGCCGTCGCAGTGGTCGGGTGGTATGCCGCAGAGGTCGCGGAACCAAGCGTCGGTATACGCCGAGCCCCTCACGAAGTCCACCTCATAGAAACCGAGCCCCGCCAGGTCGGCTCCAGACGCGAGGCGGGTTTCAGTCCGCTGATGCTCGAGGAGCAAGGCCTCTCGCTCGAGGGCACCGATGAGCATCTCGCCGAGCAGGCCCAGCCGCGAAATAAAGACGTCGGGCCAGTCACGTTCGTGGTGAACGGTCTGGAGAAGGATCAGGTGATGCACGATCGCGCCGGTCGTGATCGGCAGGGTCAGTGTGGACCGGATCGACAGCTGGCGCCATGCCGGAAGTTCCGCCTCGGCCTCCGGCGGAAGGTCTTCTATCCGCCACACCCGAATGGGCACACGCTCCACCAGCAGTTTCTGCGCGGACCACGGAAGGAGTGGCTTCAGGTTGAGGTCGGGCGGGATGGCCGGGATGCCATCGGCCTGGGACATGAGCCGGATCGTGATGGAACTGTGGTCGGCGCTGACGGACAGGAGGGCGCATCGGTCCGCCTCGAAGAACGCCCGCACCTGACGGAGCCCGCGCTCGATTGCCCAGTCGAGTTCTCCTGGCGGCGCGGCCAGCAATGAAGCCGAGGTGTCCACCAGGAGTGACTCGAACGCGCGGGGGCCTTCGAGGTTGTCCGCGGAAAGGGCAGCGGTCCGTCGCCAGGGTGACATGGTCGACGTGAAGTATCCCTAGCGGCCGCCCGGCAGGCAACGCCTAGGCCAGTGGGCGCCCGCAACATCGCGCATGAATCGCGGTCCAGTACGACGTCGATGGTTACGGC